>PIVW01000020.1 GCA_003353825.1 Chloroflexota bacterium | reverse complement strand
ATCGTGATCCCGCGCGCTTTCTCCTCCGGTGCATTGTCAATCTGATCAAATGCACTAAAGTCTGCATAGCCCTTCAACGACAGCACTTTCGTTATCGCCGCCGTCAATGTCGTCTTGCCATGGTCAATGTGGCCTATTGTGCCCACGTTTACGTGGGGCTTTGTTCGCTCAAATGCTTGCTTTGCCATGAGATCAAATGCCTCCTGGTACTACGTTTCTAGAGGTACAGAAGAGTTTGTAGATTGCAGTTTTTGGCCGTCCCCAAAGAGGGACGGCCGCTGGTAACATGAATCAATTTGAGTACAATGTTGTTGACTGAAGAGCCCACAATCGGATTTGAACCGATGACCTCATTCTTACCAAGAATGTGCTCTACCTACTGAGCTATGTGGGCTGACAGAGCCGTTTAAATGACGCTCAAGGTGGGCCGGGCAGGACTCGAACCTGCGAAGGCTTTCGCCAGCGGGTTTACAGCCCGCCCCCTTTGCCGCTCGGGACACCGACCCATGACCTTAAGTTATGAGATTGTAACAGAATATATATCCTGAAGCAATATTCTGAGCGCATTATAGCGGGACAATCTAAAGCCGACGAGGGGACTCGAACCCTTAACCTGCGGTTTACAAAACCGCTGCTCTGCCAATTGAGCTACGTCGGCCTGCGAATTCGCAAAATCGCTGCGCCAGCAAAGAAGTATAGGTGGTCGGGCTTTTGAAGTCAAATTTCGGAGGGGTAATTAATGGTGAATTGTAATTGCATTCCTACCTTATCTTGTTGTCTTTCGATCAATCAGTGACGATATTTCAGCCTACGTGCGGACCGTAAAGCGGCATAACGGTTTCTTTCCAACAGTATGCGCCCACGCAGCGCCGCCCCTGATACAGTGGGATTAGAAGGCTGATATCCCTGCCACTCCATTTCGGCCTTGCAGCAAGCCTCGATTAAGCTGATGTCCATTGGCTGCAGTCGTCGCTTCCATACATCTAATGAATCAAAGCTGATACCGGTATGGCTTACGGCTTGAACTGGCTGGCCGGGAATGAATGCTCTGGTTTCAAGCTGAAAGCTCAGCATCTCAGAGTTGTAGGGTAAGCGCAGTGCCCTGCACAGTTGCTGGAGTGTAGGCTCCCCCTCGAGCACCAACTGCTCATACACCAACTCGATGTAGCGACCTGGATGTTTCTGCTGCCATGTTTTGCCTGCACGAATGGCATCCCGCCATCTGACTGCACACTCCCAGATCGTCAAATGAGGCCAGCGCGCACGCTGCGAGCTGACATTGGCCCGGGGATCACGGATTACGTGGATGGTGATGGGATCGGCAAATAGCGTGTCGAGGATATCGAGCTGATAGATAAAGGCTGGGTCTTTAAGGACAACCTGCCTGTGGCGCAGATCGTCCCCGCACCAGGCCCGCAGGTAAGTATGGATGAAATCTCGCAACAACATGGGCTGGTGCACGGGCTGAAAAAAGGTTGCCAGTCGCTCCGGCGAGATGCTTTCTGCCTTGTATCGGTGCATACTGACATAGTCTATAGCCGCTGGCACATCGTCGATCACGGGACCATAACGCTTCCTTAATTCAAGGATAAATTGAGGTTCAGAAGGATGTACACTAAGATGCGGATGTTGTGCCAGGATAGAACGCACCAGTGTAGTGCCGCTACGCTGACAACCGGTGACGACAATCGTTGGTTTATTGGTACGCTCCTCTTGTGTATTCATAGAACGATTCACCTGCTTCATTTGGCCTATAAGTTTTTGAGTGAAGAAATATAGGCGATAGGATAATCCTGTTAAATCATATTCGTAGCCGACATGGCCTTCGACTATGACAGCCGAATTCAGTCAATATACCCCAACTGTCTGAGTTGTGTCCTGATTTCCTCTTCTTCTACAGATGTGATTGCATGTTCTGTGGCCGGACTTTCGATCAAGCGTGCCGGAACCAAGCCGGTTTGTATGGGATGTTCTGTCATGTAATTCTGATCAAATATCTCGACCAAGACTCGCCCATCCATGTCCGGGGGAACAGGTTGTTCGAGCAGATGGAGAAGTGTCGGGGTCAAGTCCTCAAGAGTGGCTTCAGATAGCTGGTTGGCGTGAATGGCAGGGCCCTGAGCCATGAAGATACCATTACTGGCATGCCCCCCTTCCAGCCTGGCATTGTCGGCGGCGCCCTCGCCGGCTAAATTGAAAAAATTGTTATACTCGACCACGAGATCAGGGCCTTCGTGCGCGTTGGGGCCGCTGTAGATGTCCTGGCCGCGATGCACCGCGGCATAGATAGGCGCGCCGGTGGCAACATCCCGTTGGGCCAGCAGGTATCGGCTCAGTTCTTCGATGAGCGCGGGTTCCTCTTGCGGTGGGACGATTCCCTGCTGGAAGCGTGAGCTGGCGTTGATCCAGAGCTGAACACCGAAATTCGAAGGGATAATGCGTGACTGGCTGTAGTCGATGGTTTGTAAGTGTGGGACCAGCCCGCCCCGCCTAAATGCCAGTCTCATCGATTTCTGGCGTTGCGGCTGCATGCTCTTGACCCATTCGCGCAGGAACGGGGCGCCGGTATAGGTTCGCATGGCCAGCTTCATGAGGCGATCTCCGAAGAGGGACATGAAAGGTGGGCTTTTATACTTTACGTACTTGCCCTCTGCCAGCTTGCGGAACATGTACTGCCGTGGATAAACGCTACCAAAGCCATGGTCTGACATGATCAAGGTCGTAGTATCTGCACCTGCTTGAGCCATGAGATCGCCCACCAGACTGTCGCACATCTCGTAGGCATGGTAGAAGGCCTTGCGGTATTCGTTCGCTTCCCCCTTTCGATAATTGGGATGGGTGGGTTCGACATATGTCCAGAAGGCATGGGCTAGGTAGTCGGTGATGCTGAAGACGACGAAGAAGAAATCCCACTTGACCTGCTGCATATAATGCCCGAGTAGTTTTCGTCGCCCGGCCATGATCTCTGACCACGATCCCATGATCTCGTGGCTACGCTCAAAACTGTGCCGCGGTAGGGCCACACGGATTTCCGGTCGCAGGGCTTTCGGTAGAGTTTCGGCCAGGTTCGGAGGGTAGGTGAAGATTGTGTCTTCGGTACGGGGTGTGCCATATCCAGTAATCATGACGCCGTTCAGCGGTTTTGGTGGAAAGGTGTAGGGTACGTCAATGACGACACTTGTCTTACTGCCCTCACCTAACAATTGCCAGACGCTTTTTTCGCCATGCCGATCACTACGCACGGGTCGAGTGGCGTAAGTTGCCGAGTCGATATCCTGGAAATTGTAGATACCATGTTTGCCGGGGTTTTTTCCGGTAAAGACCGAGGTCCAGGCAGTGGGAGTGATCGGGGGCATAGAGGATTGCAATTTCCCAGCAGCGCCCTGCTCCAGCATACGTGCCAGATTAGGCAATCGTCCTTGGGCGATCAAAGGTCGAATGATATCGAAAGTTGCACCGTCAAGCCCGATGAGTAGTACTCGGCTCATAATATTTTTTGTCGTAAGGGAGAGTTTCTATAAAAGAACGATAGCATGACGACAATCACTACGCCGATTTACTCGTCGTCTGCCGAACCATTGCTGTATATCGCTCGTCGAACAAAATTTCGGCGAAGGCATACAGTTCGAGATCCAGGGCGTTTGCCTGTTCGAGCGCCTGATAGGTTTCCGGTTCCTGCTCTTTCAAGCTATCGACTTTGGGTCGGTTTCGGGTGACATTTCTGCGCGGGATCTCGTTGTAATGGGGCCACTGTAACGCTGTCTGAAAATAAGTGATTGCCTCTCTGAATCTGGCCTGGATACCAAAAGCCACGCAATCGGCCAAATGTTTCTTGGCTACGGTTATGAGCGCGACCCGAAAGCGAGGGTTCTGATGAAGATAAGGATAGGCCCGATGAAAGTGAATACCTGCGAGGTACCGCGCTTGCCGGTCATTATGATTTGGGTGCTGGTAGAATTCGACAAGTGAAACGCTATCCGCAAACTTTTGAAAGGGATGTACATTATGATTATTCAAGCGGCCGGACTCGCGGATAAAGTGATAAAAACTTACAGCCCTGTCCACCGGTTCTCGTAGCATTGTGATGTACTGAACCGGACGTCGAGTAAGCACTTGCAGACCGTAAGGGACATGTCCGTGCACGCAATCTGCATGGCGACCTTGCCAATAGGATGAGAAAGCTCGATACCCACCTTCGAGGTAGTAAGTCTGCACATTGGCCTGTATCAACGAACGAAATAAAGAGCCCCCCGCTGTTTTTTCAATGCGGATGAAAAATAGTTGCGGTTTTTGCTGCTGGTTCATGCTAGAAGATGGAACGCTCATAAAGAATCGTCGGAATTTCGCAAACGAGATAGTTGGGGTGCAAGCATGCCCCAGAGCATTTGAAAGCCATTACGGAGTTGCTCGCGCTCTGTAAGCCATAGGACTCCACCATAGAGTAAACTGATCAATATGATTTTTATGAGCAGGGAGGGGATGGGGGAGACATCCTGCCATAATAGTTGCAGAGCTATCATACACGCGCTTGTGACCAATACGGCTACAATCGGCCACAACCACAGCGCTTTGCTTGAGTAATCGGTGTATTTTCTGCTGTAAACAAACAGGATGATGGCTCCTACCAGAACCATGAGGTCGGCGGCAAGGGCTACGCCTTCGATACCGGCCACGGCGCCAAGCAGGATAACCGCCGGGATAAAAATGATGAGCTGGACAATGCGTGTGCGGCTAACTATGCCAGGATAACCTATCGCCGTCAAAAGGTTGCTAGCACTAAGTGCAAGCGGATCCAGCAAGGTATAGATGACCATGAATTGGAATGCGCGCGTCATGGGTAGCCAACGCTCGCCAAACAGCAAGAGCACAAGTTCAGGAGCGGCCAGCACTGCGATCAACGAAACCCACCCTCCGAATCGCACCATGACGCTGGTGACGCGGAAAAACGCCCGTGAAAGGCGGGCGCGATCATCTTGCAGGCGAGCTAAGGTTGGGAAGAATACATCGAGCAAGGGATTTGCCACCAGGCGTCGGGGATATCTCGCCGCTTCATAAGCGCGCGAATAATAACCCAACTCTGTTTTGCCCAATTGCCGCCCAGTCCAGAAATCGTCAAAGCGATCGAGTACGAAAACCAGATTGGCGCTTATCCACACACGTGAGCCAAAGTGGAGGAACCACTCGGCAATGGAGCGGTTCAAACCGAAATGAGGTCGCCACCGTTTGGTCGAGGTCCATAACACCGGCGTTCGTGCAGCGTAACCGGTTATATGTTCGATGACAAGGCTCCAAACCCCAAATCCCAACCAGGCTGCCGCGGGGGCCAAGATTGTCATAGCGATTGAGGCTGCGATACTGGCCACTGCCAGCGTTCTGAACTCAAGTTGTTTATTGAGGATGGTTGTCTGCACATTGTTGAGCAGGTGCAGGGGTTCCAAGGCGATCAGTATCAGAACAACAGCGCCGAGTTGGGGCATATCAGGATAGTTTTGACTGATAATCGGCGTCAGCAATGCTAAGAGGAGCAGTGCTCCCCCTAAAAAGAGCACGCGCAGTGTAAAATAAGTGGCCAGGATGCTTTCACTCATCTCTTTGCGATGGATCAGCGCCCGATTGAACCCAAAGTTGCTCAATTGTGAGGCAATACTGAGGAAGAGCAAGGCCTGTGTGTAGACCCCGAAATCGCTGGGAAAAAGTAAGCGCATGAGCAAGACCAACCGTACCGCGCCCAAAGTCCATGTTATTAGAGATGCCGCTACACTGTATGCCGAACCGCTCACGGCGCGGGCAGCGAGATTATCGTTATTTCCCGAATCGGGTGCAGGTGAGCCTGGTGATTCAGCAGTAGACATACCATTCCTCATGCGCTGCGAAGCCGCACAAACAGGCGCTAGCATAGCCCAGCGCTAGGAGAACATCAAGAAATGGTCGGGTTCTTGCTGCCGTCAGGTCTGTGCTCACGCTTGGCGAGGTTTAACCCTCATCGCCCGAATGTGGTACGATCCGCGGCGCATTTTACAGTTGCAAGCTGCAGGTGATCTGCATTTATCACGACTCTTCTACCCTCTATCTCAATTCATGTCTACAATACTTCGTCGACACGGCCTGCTTCTCGGGTTGCTGGCACTACTGGCACTCTTGCTTACCTGGCCCCTTGTCAGCAAGATAACCACGCATGTGCCCGGCTCAGATACCTGGGCATATGATGAATACACCTTCATTTGGTCGATGTGGTGGTTCAAGTACAGCCTGCTCGATCTAGGGGATAGCATATTCTTTAGCCAGAATATCTTTTACCCGCTAGGGATGGAATTGATCCTCTATTCCTACAATCTGATGGCGGCGATCATGGCCCTGCCATTAGGCTTGGCAAGCAACTGGACGTTTACTTCGAACATCGGTTTACTCTTCAATATCGTCCTATCTGGATACGGCGCCTATTTGCTGGCGCATTGGACACTCCGTGCCCAGGTCGGAGGTCGGAGGTCGGAGGTCGAAAGTCAGAAGTCGGAGCCTCGCCAGGGACAAACACGCAACACGTCCATCCATCTGGCCGCTTTTATCGCCGCCCTGGTGTTTGCGTTTGCCAGTAATCGGGCCATCTACCTGGCGTTGGGGCACTACAATATCCACAGCGTGCTCTACCTTCCCTTCTTTTTGTTGTATCTGTTGCGCTTGCTGGATCGCCCCACACGCCACAATGTAATCATGGCCGGGCTGTTCGGAGCATTTAATTTGTTGGTGGACATGCAATACGGGGTCTTCATGGCATTCTTTGCCGCCTGTCTCTTGTTGGCCAAACCGCTACGCGGGCTTCTCTTCCGCCGCCCACTGGCAACAAGGCGTTGGCTGGCTCTACTCGGAACAGGCGTACTGGCGCTCCTTTTCACCTTGCCCTATTTCTGGGCAACGGTGAGATCTTTCCTTACGGCTGACTTCCTGCTGGCGGGCTGGGGCGACGCCCTCAAGCTATCAGCCGATCTGGTAGGATGGCTGACGCCTACGGCCTTGCATCCGCTGTGGGGCAGTGATTGGGTGCAGCGATTACGCGAGGTTCAGCAAGGTGAGGCGCCTTTTCGGGATGTAAATACCGTTTTTCTAGGCTATGTCACGCTATTGTTGGCACTGATGGGTAGTGTCATCGTCTGGCGCATGAGCAGGGGATCAAACAAAAAGGTCAAGACTGGAAAAAGTGGCCGTGCAAGGCAACTGCCCTCGCGGGGTTGGATCTTGGCTGCCGTGATTTCGGGGTTGTTTACGCTGGGCCCCTTGCTACAGATATATGGCGAAACCGTCTACGATTTCGATGGTCTGGAATCCTCGGTACCCATGCCTTTCCTGCTGTTACACTACATCCCCTTTGTGAAGGGCAATCGCACGGCCAATCGCTGGAGCATTGTCTTGATGCTGGCCCTGGCTGTGTTGGCAGCTTGGGGCACCTGGTGGCTGTTGCAACGGCTGCGGGGGAGCAGCTCCGGTCCGGTGGCGGCCGCCATCGCCATTGTGTTGGCCGGGTTCATCCTGTTCGAACATATCGCTGTGCCTCTGCCGCTCACAGACGCCCGTATTCCCGAAGCCGTGCAGGCGCTGGCCAAACAACCAGATGGCGCCGTTTTACAGATCCCCATGGGCTGGCGCAACAGTTTCGGAGTGCTGGGCAGCGAACGCACGCAGGCACAATATTTCATGACTGCCCACGAACAGCCCATTCTTTCTGGAAACACCTCGCGTACCCCCCCCATCAAGTTCGATTACTTCGAGCGCTTACCCCTGGTGGATGCCATCACAGGCCAGGAATTTGGCAATACACCCGATGCGGAAACGCTGGCAGCCGCAAAGGCGCAGGCAAATGATCTGGTCACCCTCTGGGGGGTGCGCTATCTCATGACCCTGCCACCAGTTCCCGGCCGTTTGCCCTACGCCGACCACTGGCAGGCTAGCCAACAACTGGCGCTCGATCTGATCCCTCACAGTGAGGAACCTGTCATCGACGATGGCCAAATACAGGTGTGGGCTGTCGAACCTGGCGAGCCCCTACCGCTGGTTCTGGATTTCGGTAGTCAGGTGACCGATGCCTGGCGAGGGCAGGGTTGGGACGGGGATGAAGCCGATGTCGGCGGCGCTTCCGGCATCTGGGCAACAGCCGAGCGTTCGCACGTGATGTTCCGTAGCGAAGACACCGCGCAGCGCAGGCTAAAACTGCGGGTTCAGCCTTTCACCTGGCCCGGTGCAATACCCCAGAAGCTCTCTATCGTACTCAACGAAAAGCAATTGGATGAGATCACGCTGGCGCCCGGGTGGCAGGAGTATGAGGTTGAGCTAACGCCACAGGCCGGGATCAATCACCTTTGGTTTGAATTCGACCGGGTCGATAGCCCGCGCCTTGTGCTGGCTCAGGCGATGGTAGGCACGACCGCTGTCCAGAGCCCGGCCAATATCGACATCCACAGTTTCGATCAGGCCTTTATCAGTCTATCAGATGCCGATGGCGTCAGCACCGATGCCTCATTTGGCCGCCGTGGTTTCAATGTCACTATCCTCGATCCCGGCTCGGGTGATGTCGTCGCCAAGGAAGGATTTGATACAGTTGCCAACGCCTTCGAGGTCGAGCGGCTGGTCGAGTACTTACAGCAGATACCGGAAGGATCCATTGTGTTGATCGCCACCCGTGAAGGTGTAGGCGACTTCGCGCCCCCTTCCCTCATCGATGCTCTTGCCCAGGTCGGTTCTGGCGTGACAGATCCTGCACAGCTTCAGGGACAGGCTTTCGCCCTGGCAGGTATAGCCGGAACTGCACCAGGCGCCGCCAGCGAGATAATCGATCCTGCCGATGCCTTCCTGCGTATCAGCGGCGATTTCCGTACCCTGGCCGCGGCCCTGGATTGGCTGACGATCGAGTGAGGGTGTGAAATGGATTTGATCTAACTTCGTGTAAATCTTCCTAATTCGTGGCAGAATCACTTCGCAGTGCTTAGCTTCAATCTTCAGTCTTTGATCTTTGATCCTCAAATCTTTAATGTCCAACCCCGAACCTGCATGATCCCATCCAAACGGCGTACTCCCTAATCCTCATGCGACCCCGATCCATCCCTCCGGCCCTTTTCCTAGGCTTGTTGGCATTCGTACTTTATAGCTATACCGCCGCCCCTGACATCATGTTTGGCGATTCGGGTGAGTTTCAGTTTACGCTGCCATTGGCCGGTGTTAGCCATCCCACCGGATATCCGCTCTACCATGTGTTGGGCTGGCTATGGTCGATGCTTTTTGCACTCAATCCCGCACAGGGCGCCAATCAGTTCAGCGCATTTTGGGGTGGGGTGGCGGTGGCTGCCTTCTATTTGCTGTGTTACGAGGCGTTTAGCCAATACTTGGTACGGCTCAAGTGGGATTGGGGTGCGGGCTGGATGGCAATGGTACCTACTATTGTCTTCGCCGGCAATCCCACGTTTTGGGCGCAAAGTACCCGTGCCGAGGTTTACGCCCTGAACGCGGCGCTGGTGGCTGCCGTTATTGGGGCAACGCTGGCATTGGGCCGCAAAGATGAGCAACCTGGCGGCGCCTGGGTGGTAGCTTTACTGTTCGGTTTAGGATTCACGCACCACCTCACCATCGGCATGCTCATCCCCGGCGTATTCACCTATGTGTGGCTGGTACGGCCTGATTTGCTGCGAGTGGGCAAATTGCTACGGCTAATGCCCTTTGTCCTGGCACCTTTGCTACTTTATCTATTTATCCCTTTGCGGGTGTCGGCCAGTTCCTGGCTGTCTCCCACGCTGGTACCGGGTCAAACCTTGCAGTTGTTCGATACCAGCGTGCTGGGGTATATCCGATTTGTACTCGGCGCCGGTTTTGCGCCTGCCTTGCACTCGCCCGCTGCAGCCCTGGCCCAGATTCCAATGGCCAACCATCTGTTCTACCTGCATTTTGGAATCATCGGGTTGGCCTTGATCCTGGTCGGCATCGTTGGCTTGGTATTGGAAGAACAAGTGCCCGTGTTGGTGCTCAGCGCTATGAGTTTCATCTTGTTGGTGGGATTCAATTTATTTTACGGTATCGGCGATATCCACACCTTTTATATCCCGCCCTACTTGATATCCACACTCTGGTTGGGCTATGGCTTGATCTATGTCGTCGATCTATTGACACGCTTCACCGGCACCCGTTCACGTCCTTACCTGATGGCGCTCACCCTCATCGTCCTCCTTCTCCCCTTGCTGGCCTTCCGTAACTATCGGGCCGATTTTGACCGCAGCAACGACTATCAAGCCCGCATCACCTGGACACGCATTCTCGACCATGACCTGCCTGAAAATGCCATCGTCGTTAGCAATGACCGTGATGAAATAGTGCCCTTGGTGTATTTACAACAAATTGAAAATCGGGTGCCCAAAATGTCCGGTCTCTTCCCCCTCATTCATCCTGATCCGACCTGGGCGGACCTGAATGAAACCCTGCGCTCCGCCCTTGCCAGCGGACGCCCGGTGTACGTGATCAAACCCATGCCTGGGGCCGAGGCGTTGTTCGAGATAGAAGAATTGGAATTCGGTGTAACCCGAATCCTGGCCGAACATCCGACACCTGAGGGTAGCTTCGAAATGCCGCACGGTGATGCTTTGCGCTGGTTAGATATCGACTGGAAGGGGGACAGCAGCCCCGGCGGGGAATTGATCGTAACCCTAACCTGGCGGGCGGTGGATACACCGACGACGCCCCTGCACAGCTTTTTGCAGATCTACAATGCCGACGGCGAGAAGGTGAAGCAAGCCGACGATCATCGGCCCGGTGGTGATTATATCCCGGCCACCCTCTGGCGCTCGGGCGATGTCATTGTCGATACCTTCACCCTGCCCCTGCCAGATGTCCTGCCCCCAGGCGATTATACGCTCGTGGCCGGTTTCTATGACCCCACAACCGGCGAACGCGTGGCCCCGCCCATGCCGGTAGCTAGTTTGATATCCCCTGCTCTTTATGAATGAGCCTTCTCAGAATGAGCCTTCTCACCAACCGCCTTTACTGCCGGAGCAGAACGTTCTGATGCATCCAGAATCGTAATCCCGACAAGCTCACTGCCCCTATAACGATACAAGATACCATGTCAAGCCAACTACCTAATGATCTAAAAAAATGCCTTCTGGCCGCTGGCGTGGAAGATGAGGAAAGCCTACGCCTTGCCCTAGAAACCGATCCCGACCTGCGTGCTACCTACGAGTCCTGGCTCATCGCCATGACTTTGCAGATGTTCGCCGAAATTCCAGATGCCGATGCCCTGAAGTCGCTGGTGGAGCGGGCGCCGATACTCATGGAAGACAGCATGATCGAAGCCATCGAGCAGGCCGTTGCCAAGGCCGGGACCATGGGGGACAAGACCAACACAACTGCTTTGAGCCAGCGCCTGGCCGTCTTACGCACAATCAAGGCTGAGTATGAAGCTACACAACGGGCCGCGCCCTTGGCCAATGCTTTGGTACAATTTGTGCAGGCGAGTAGCGAACAGGCGGCGCGGGCGGTCTACGCAGGCCATCGTGATCTACTCGATACGGATGACGCCGAAGCCTTGTTGATCAACAGCTTCGAGCCGGAAGATAAGACTGCACGCCTGGTGTTAGAGGGAAGGTTGACTTTGTTGAGGCGGTTGCGGGTGGCGGGGTGATGGAGTGACACAAGATGAAGGGGTGACATAATGACAGCCTTGAGTTGATTGTTAGCCGGGATCATCGGCCAGCTTTCGCTGTCTTGATCAGAGCCTCGATGGTCTTGTGCGAGATATCACCCTCCATGGGCCCAAAGGCAATGGCATTGAGCGCGCCAGCCGCGGCGGCCATCCGACCACAATCCTCCAGGTCTTTGCCCTCAAGCAAACCGCACAGGAACGCAGCGACGAAGCAATCACCCGCACCCGTAGGATCTATTTCGTCCACCTGATAGGCGGGAATATCAAGCGTCCGATCCCTTGTATAGATCGTACAGCCTTTCTTGCCTCGCTTCACCACGACTAAATCGAGTGATTTTCTACCGAATAGATGTCTTACACTTCCTTCAACATCCTGTTTTCCGCTGATCATCTTTAGTTCTGTTGTGCCGGGAAACAAGACTGAACATCTATCGAGCACGGGTTCAACTATCTCCTCTATTCCCCTTTTTCCGAGCAGTTCGGATCTGATGTTCGGATCGAAGGTGATTTTCGATCCTTGCTGATGAAAATATGTCATCGTTTGAAAGATACGAGCCCTGAAAGTATCGTTGGCCATCAATGAGCAGCCCATGATGTGAAAATAGGTCGGAATATCGCCTGTGCCCGTTGGCTGAAATGCCGCCATGACCGCAGGGGTACCGTCGATGTGGAAGATGAATTTACGTGAACCGTCATGAAAATAGGTTACGAAGGCCACTGCGGTCGACCGATGAGGGTAGGTGCGAATAGACTCGCAATTCACCCCATTATCTTGTAGCCGACCCACCACACACCGGCCAAAATCATCCTCCCCAACACCTCCGATCATACCGGCCTTATGACCAAGGCGCGCAACCGTGGAGATAAAGATCGCGGGCGCCCCGCTCGGATAGGGGCCCAGAAACTCACCAGGTTCGTAGAGTTCGATACCCGCGCGTGGGCGCATGATCTCAACCAGTATCTCTCCCATCGTCCAAATGCTTGCCATGTCGTACTCCTGAAAATCCTATACAGAATCTCGAACAACGAGGTCGGTATCCTGCACGATATGATTAGGCGGACCTTCATTTTCGCCCCTCATACGTCTAAAAAGCAAATGGGTCGCCTCAACTCTCATCCGCTAGGTGTCCTCCGACACGACGATCAAAAGTGTTCGTAACAGGAAGGACAAGAGCGTATCGTTCAAGCCAACTACCCCGAAATCTTCCGCAAGCTACAAGGTATCGCCAGTGAAGCATCTCCACGTTCATGTACCACCGTCCTCTCACCTCCCATTCATATCCTACCTTTGGCCCCACTTGAGCCACCATGCTAAAATAATGGGTCGCAGAAGAGGGCGGTCTATGCAGCCGCCCTTCTCCTTTGTCTGCAGCTAGAGGAACCAACGCCTGGTCTTCATCGTCTATTCCAGTGCGTAAACCAGGAAATCTGAACACCAGGAAGCCGCAAAGACTCGCTCTCACAGTCACTTCTCAGTCATATCCTGGTCTCCTAGATTCTGGTCTACAAACATATCGACCACATGACCATCAGACTACGCGACTACGCGACTACGCGACTACCCGACCACCAGACTACGCGACTACGCGACTACCCGACCACCAGACTACGCGACTAATCGACCACACGACTACATGAAATGAATCGTTCCACCCGCATCTACCTCGCCCGGCGCAAACGCCGCCGCTTCGATAAAGCCCGTGCGCCCGCCTGGAAAAAAGTGGTGATCGTTGTTGCCATGGCTTTCCTCATTACCTTTGGCGTCATCCTCGGCGCCGCCGCCAGCGCCGCCGCCGTTGCCGGCGGCATTTACTACTACTTCACCCGAGACCTACCCGATACCAGCATCCTGGCAGTGGAACAAGAGAGCTTCGAGACGGTCAAGATCTTCGACCGCACGGGCGAGCACCTGCTGTTCGAGTCCATCGACCCCCGGCCCTTTCGCGGGGACCGAACCTACATGCCTCTCGACCAGATCAGCCCCTATCTGGTCAATGCCACCATTGCCCTGGAGGACCGCTCCTTCAGGGACAATCCCGGTGTAAATTTGCGCGGCCTCGCCCGCGCCTTTATCCAGTACAACCTGCAAGGGGGGCGCGTTCAGGGCGGGTCCAGCATCACCGTGCAGTTGGTCAAGCAAAACTTCTTCACTTTGGAAGAACAGTACGAGCGCTCTTACACTCGTAAAATCAAAGAAGCCATTCTCGCCGCAGATCTCACACGGCAGTACGACAAAGCCCAGATCATGGAATGGTATCTCAATAACAATTTCTACGGTAACTTCAGCTACGGCATCGAATCCGCCGCACAGATCTATTTCGATAAGTCGGCCAGTGAACTCTCACTGCCCGAAGCGGCGATGCTGGCAGCACTGCCCCAATTCCCTGGCCTCAACCCCATCCAATCCCCCGAAGATGCCAAGCGTCGCCAGGGTAAAGTCTTGGAGTCGATGGTGGATGCAGGTTATATCAGCCAGGAGCAGGCCGACGCCGCCTTTGCCGAAGAACTGGATGTGCGCGAGTCCGCCCTGGAACGCTTTGATATCGAGACCGCCCCCCACTTTGCCCTCTATGCCCTGGAAGAAGTGAAGCAACAATTCAATACGCCTGAGGATCCTTTCTTCATCTGGCGTAATGGCCTGACCGTGCTTACCACCCTGGACGTGGACTTGCAAGGTGAAGTGACCTGTATCGCCCGCCAGCGCGTCGCCCATCTCAACCAAGAAGATCCTGATATCCCTGGCTGCACCAATTTGGAGCCGGCCCCCTTCCTGGCCAATCGCAGGGATATCGAGCACAATGTCACTAATGCCTCGGTAGTAGTCATAAGTCCCGAAACAGGTGAGATACTGGCGATGTTAGGGTCGCTGGACTACAACGATCCTGAGATCGATGGAGAGGTCAATATCGCCCTGGCCGAGCGTCAGCCCGGCTCTTCCTTCAAGCCCATTACTTATCTCACCGGTTTTAGCCAGGGATTGACCTCCGCCGACGTAGTCATGGACGTGCGCCAGGTCTTCCCCGATGCCGTAGAACCCTACACCCCCGAAAATTACGATCGCACCTATCACGGCCCCGTCAGCCTTCGCACTGCCCTCCAGCGCTCTTACAACATCCCCGCCGTGTGGGTGATGAACGAAGCCGGTGTCAAAAATGTGGTCAACATGGCCCATCGCCTGGGCATCACCAGCCTCACCAAAGATTATTACGGTCTCAGCCTCACCTTGGGAGGTGGCGAGGTCAAGCTCTTGGACATGGCCTATGTGTTTGCCACCCTGGCCAACGGCGGTGTCATGAAGGGAGAATCGGTGCCCCCCGAACAACTCCGTCCCGGTTATCGCACCCTCGATCCTGTCGCTATTCTGGAAGTGCAGGACCGCGAGGGCAACGTCATCCAGGACTCGGCAGAAGCGCAAGAGCAACGGGTGATCAACCCCGAGTTGGGGTATCTGATCAACAACGTGCTTAGCGATAGATCGCCCCGCCCCCCGGCCTTTGGCGATCTGGCCCGCTATCTGGGCCTTCCAGGGCGCCCTGTGATCGCAAAAACCGGCACCACCAACGACTTTCGCGACGGCTGGACCATCGGCGCTACCCCGCAGATCGCCGTGGGTGTTTGGGTGGGCAATGCCGATAATGTACCTATGGATAAAGTATCAGGATCTATCGGCGCTTCACCCATCTTCAACGACGTCATGCGAGTTGCCCACGAAAACTTGCCTGTGGTTGAGTGGGAAGAGCCCGAGGGCATGGTGCGGGAAGTGGTCTGCGCAGACAGTGGAAAACTGCCCACTGATCTATGCCAAAACCGCACCAGAGAGTTGTTCATCGCCGGCACCGAACCCACCGACTATGATGATGTCTACCAAGTGTTCGAGATCAATATCCAAAATGGCAAGTTGGCCACGCCCTACACCCCGCCTGAGTTGATCGAGCGCCGGGTGTATCGCGTCTATCCCTCTGTTGCCGACGATTGGTCTAAGGAACGGGGCGAGTCGGGTGTTCTCGATCTGCCCCCGCGCGAGTATGATGACACCTACGGCCCCGTATTCACCGACGAAGAACTGGCCATCGCCCAACCCGCTCCTTTTAGCTTTGTGCGTGAAGATTTTGAGATCCTTGGCAATGCCCGTAGCGGTGATTTCCGTCTCTATCAACTCCATTTCGGCCAGGGCTTGCAGCCCTCCGATTGGCAGCAGATCGGTCCCGACCACTACAATCAAGTGGACCGCAATGTCCTGGAATATTGGAACACCGAAGGTTTGGAGGGCACGTACAGTTTGCGCCTGAGCGTGATCGAAAACAACGGAAACGCGCGCCAGAATGCCGTGCCCATCACCATCGACAACACCCCCCCCAGCATCAGCCTGACTACACCCCAAAATGGCCGGGTCTATGTCATGGAGGATGACGAGTGGGTCAATATCAATGGCCTGGCCACAGATGAATGGTCGATGGATGAAGTTGTTTTCTATCTCGACGACACGCCCTTTATCACCACCACGGTCGCACCCTACAACGTCAAGTGGACCATCGAGATGCAGGATCAGAAACCCGATCCCGAATTCGAGCCGGTGCGCGCCAGCGAAGTGATCACCAACCCCGATGGTTCGCTGACGGTCGAGGAAAAGGTCGTCAGTGAGGTGATCATCGATCCCAACGACCCCGCCCGTTTGATCTGGAATTTCGACGGCGGCTTTGGCATCATCCACGATACCAAGGGCTATACCGAAACACATGTGATCAAAGCCATCGCTTTCGACACCGCCGGCAACGAAATGGAGAGCGAACCCATCCGCATTTTCGTCATTCACGAAGAGGATGAAGGCCCCAAGCCCCGCAAAGAAGCCGCCGACACCCCCCTCGCTTTGCCCTCATCCCCCGTCGTCCCATCCTCTGATCTCCGACCTCCGACCTCTGACTACTGACCTCCGAAAAATGCCCCATATCCTCATAACCAACGATGATGGCGTCGAATCGCCCGGCCTCTTGGCTCTAACCCAGGCCTTTCACGAACTCGGCGATGTGACCGTGTTCGCACCAAACCGAAACTGGTCTGCCGCCGGCCACAGTAAGACCATGCACAAGCCCCTGCGGGTGTGGACTGTCACCCTGACTGATGGCAGCGAAGCCACCACCACCGACGGTGCACCCTCCGACTGTGTGGCGTTGGCCGACCTGGGCTTGGTCGAACATCCGGTTGATCTGGTTGTTTCCGGCATCAATACACTTCCCAATTTAGGCTACGACGTGACCTACTCGGGCACGGTGGCGGCGGCTATGGAGGCGGCTATCTGCGGTTGGCCCGGCATTGCCGTCTCCATCGATGATGGCGAAACCCGCCATTGGCAGGCAGCAGCCCAAGCCGCAGTCGTCGTAGCCCGGCAAGTACTGGAACACGGGCTGCCCGCCTATACGCTACTCAACGTCAACGTTCCCAATGTGCCGTTCAAAGACATCCAAGGGTTTCAGGCCACACGCATGGGGCATCGTTTCTACCGGGATGTCTTGGTCGAACGCAGTGATCCGCGCGGCATACCCTACTACTGGATCGGGGGAGATCCACCTTCAGGTGTGGCCGAAGAGGGCACCGACCTGCAGGCGCTGGAACAGGGCTACGTTTCGGTCACGCCTCTACACATGGACATGACCCAACACCGCTATCTGGATACGATTCGCTCCTGGGTGCTGGGCTAAGGCCTTTTCAGAAGAACAATGATCCAGTTCAATCTGAAAAAGCCTCAATTGAATTCCAGAATAGCGCAGATCGCTAGATCATTTTTTCTTGGAATTCGCCTAAGATATATCCGACCCCAACCCCCTAACTGATCTCAACCGTGGCTTTTCGACCTGTTATTCCCCGCGAGCACCTCTATTCCTGGCTGATTGCTGCAGGATTGCTCCTGATCTCGGTACCGCTGCTTTTTCAACTGTTTCGCACACCACCCGGGACTGGATTTGTGCGACTGGGGGTGACTTCGTTGCTTGCAGTAGGGTTGCTTATAGTCTTGGTTTACCGGTTGATCAATCTGAGACAGCTTGAATATTGGGTTGAGCGTGATGCTATACGTATTTTCTGGGCAGGAGACACGGTAGTGTTGCCGCTAGGAGATATCCGCTCGGTCGAGAAACAAGTAGATGGTGGGGTGCTGCAAGTGCAATGGTTGCGCTGGCCCGCCCGTTGGGTTCTTCCCTGGCGTAGCGAGCGAGATATTTGCGCCTATGCCACGCTAGCGCCGGACCAATGTATGTCTGTTGTCACCCAGCACGGTTCGATATTGATCAACCCTGTCGATGCCGACGGCTTTATAGAAGCCGTTTACTCCCGAAAAAGTCTAGGCCCGGCCCGCGAGCTAACTCAAACCATCGAACATGCCCCCTACCGGCTTCACTGGCTCTACCATGATCATCTGGCGCAGGTGCTGTTGGCAGCCGGTATCGTGATGGCAGCGATCTTACTGGCCTATGTTATCTGGTTCTTTCCGCGATTGCCCGAATCCATTCCTCTGCACTTCGACGCCAACGGCGTACCTGACCGCATCAGCCCTCGCCGTTCACTTTTTTATATTCCCGCCATTACCCTACTCATCTGGTTCTTTAACACTATCTTTGGGGGGACTCTGTACGAACGAGAGCGCCTGGCAGCTTACATGCTATGGGCTGTAGCCATGCTCCTCCAGGTTGCGGGCTTCATGGTTGTACGGAATCTTCTGGCGCTGGCAATTCCTTAATCACTTGTGGGCATACACGAACACTTCCACAATCCCCATGCTGGATATTCTAATCATGGCTCGTCGGATTCGGTAATGCGTTTATGCTAGTACAGCTTCTTAGCGGTTTCATCTTGGCCGCCGCCGTTGGTCTGCTGGGCTGGCGGCTGGGGGCGTTAACCCGCGGCGGCGCAGCAGGCGCGTTCCTCATCGGGGGCGCTGTCTTTGGTTTTGGTGGACCCACATGGGGAGCGATATTGGTCGTCTTCTTTGCCAGCAGCAGTTTCTTTTCTTACTTTCGAAGGCAGGATAAAATCGGCGTTACCAGCGAGTTTGCCAAATCCAGCCGGCGAGATCTGGGGCAGACTTTGGCGAACGGCGGCGTTGCCGCACTGTTAGCAATAGGCGTAGGAATTGTCACACGTGAGAGTCCTTGGTATCCTACCCTGACACTCGCCTATTTTGGTGCCCTGAGCGCAGCGACCGCCGATACCTGGGCCACCGAACTGGGTGTATTGTCATCCCATCCTCCCCGCCTTATCACCACCGGCGCAGTGGTAACGACCGGCCGTTCCGGTGGCGTCAGCTTTCTGGGAACACTTGCCAGTCTGGCAGGTGGAGCCTTTATCGGCATCAGTGCCTTTATTCTTATTCAAATGGCATCACTGCTGTCTACCGGCAACTGGTTCTTACAAGACTGGTTTCTGATTCCCTTGTGCACCCTTGCCGGGTTGCTCGGTTCATTGTTAGATTCGCTACTCGGCGCCACCTGGCAGCGTATGTATTATTGCAATACCTGCCAATCCATAACCGAAAATACCCAACACGAATGCGGCAGCCCAACACGCTCCACCCAGGGTCTCTCCTGGCTTGGCAACGATCAGGTGAACTTCCTGACAACTGTAGTTGGCGCCCTGTCTGCCGCACTCATAGGCATCTTGTTTCTTTAGATCATGACTGCTGTATCGACTGCCGTAGCATCAGCCGTTTCCTCTCAAAACGAACGGCCCTTACTTAGCATTATTATACCTGCCTATAACGAAGAACAGCGCCTTCCCGGGTCGCTGGAGAATATCCTTGCCTGGAAGAAATCAGTGCCGTATGAGGTTGAGGTGCTGATCATTGAGAATGGCAGCCGGGATCGCACGACTGAGGTGGCTGAATCGTTCGCCCGCTCGTATAAGTTCGTGCGCGTGCTCCATAGTGACAAAGGAAAAGGGGCCGCCGTCCGCGAAGGAATGATTCATGGGCACGGCGACTATCTTTTTATTTGCGACTCCGATCTCTCCATGCCGATCTCAGAAGTGGAGAAATTCTTGCCCCCCCAATTACAGCAGTATGATGTGGCTATTGGCAGTCGCGAAGCGCCAGGGGCAGTGCGTTATAATGAACCGGAATACAGGCACATCATGGGAAGGGCCTTTAATCTTATTGTCCGTCTACTGGCAGTCCCCGGTTTTCATGATACCCAGTGTGGTTTCAAAATGTTCAAACGCGACGTCGCCCAGAATGTCTTTGCCCGCCAGACGATTACCGGTTGGACCTTCGATGTCGAGGCACTCTATCTGGGCATTAAGAGCGGAGCCCGTGTGGTCGAGGTACCTATCCACTGGTATTTCGACGCCGATAGCCGCGTGGATCCCATCCGAGACACCTGGCAGATGTTTTGGGATGTGATTCGTATTCGTGTCAACGATCTGCGAGGTCGATATGACCAACAGCCCCCATCTTAACCTACAGCCGAACATACCGTGGCCAACCGCTAAAATGACTCTGTAGGCGCTTATGAAAAATGATCGACAAAGAATTGTCTATCTTGGTCTCTCATCTGACAAAGTGACTTGGTGGCAAAGTGATCACTTCGTCACCAAGTCATTTATACCAGCGAAGTCTGGAATAATCGTTGACACTATTTCCTCGCCAGATTTTTCTCTAAACCGTAAACCAGGAAACCTGAAGAACGGAAACCCAGATTGATTGGGTCTCTATACTCGCTCTGATGACCTGTTCTAGTCCACCGTTATACCGGTACCTGGTCTACGATCAAATCGGCACTCGACGTTTTGTATACACAAAACCAGAAACAGAAACATATTTCGATTAAATCATGGCAACAGCTTACATCACACAATTAGACGAAATCATCAATCTGTCAGAGACAGATCAGAAAGCAGCTCGCAAAGCCCTGCGCAAAGCTGTATCCAGCCTGCCCGACACAGCTCCTATGCAAACGGCCTTGGGTTTGACTTACATTTCCCTGAAGCAACCACGCGATGCCGTTCGCGCCTTCAAACACGCCATCGAGTTGGACCCAGAAGAGCCGACCCCTCACTATCAGTTGGGTTCCCTGCAATCAAACATGGGACTTCTGCCACATGCCGAAGAGAATTTGCGCTTTGCGGTTGCAGCCGAGCCGGAAAATGCCGAATACATAGCCGCGCTGGGATTTGCCTACTATCGTAGTGACAAATTCGAATTGGCCATACAGACACTCGAAGCTGCCGATGAAGCAGGCAGCGAGGATGATGAGGTATTCGCCTCTTTGGGCTATCTCTATTATTTTGAAGACAGATTTGAGGATTCACGACAGGCGTTCTCTCGCGCATTGGAACTGAATCCTGACTACGCCGAAGTCTATAACAACCGTGGCTATCTCAATATACTTCTAGGCGATCTCGTTGGTGCTCTAACCGATCTGAACCTCTGCCTGGAAAAGGACGACACCTTCCTGCGGGCGCGATACAATCTGGCGGCAACCACCTGGCTACAGGGCGATCAGGAAGAGGCCATGCCACTTTATGAAGACGCTCGCAGGCGAGACCAAGCTGATGCTGAACTCAAACAGCATCTCGAAGACCTCGACCAGGTTGCCGAGCAACGACCGGATGACGAAAGCGTCAAGGCATTATCGGTCAAACTGGCCGTTGCCCAAAAAGCGAGCAGGCGCTAGTGGTATTACAGTGGTCTCGTGTGATCCTGGGCATATTGGCCAGTATCCTCATCAGCCTATTGGGTCTGGCCGCTGTCATGGGGCTGGTCATCGCCTTTAGCGCCGCGAATAGCATCCAAGATGTACAGTCACTCTCCCGATATGGCTTTTTGAACAGCGTACTGTTCGGGTTGGGTTGCGTCTGGGGAACCTTTATCACCCTACGCCGGCTCAGTGTTGGCCATGTTCTGCATGGATTCCTGATTGGCCTGGGAGTGGGTCTAATCAATTTCGCCTTGACGGACACGACATTTATCGGAAATCTGATTACCTTGTTACTGACATTACCCGCCGGCGTCTTGGGCGCGCGCATGGCCGAACTCAACCCCAGACCCCAATCTCAGTAATACGCTGCCGAGTCAACTCCTTTCAACCTACGCTCCCCTTTCCACAGACAGTGAAGTCCCCATGGCACGTGAAGAACTATCCTGGCAAGATGTCGAGAGACTGATCGACCATATCCTCCCTCAGGTGGCAGGGTATTTTGATGTTTTTCTCATCATTACTCGCGGCGGGATCATTCCGGGCGGTATGCTTGCCGAAACCTTGGATACCCGCGATGTATTGATCGCCGCAGTTGAATTTCCCGGTGATTCCGAGTTCGATACCTTTGCCTGGCCCACCTTCTTGCAATTTCCCATCGACACGCTATTACGCGGGCGACGTGTTTTGGTGGTGGATGATGTTTGGGACAGTGGGCGCACCATCAACACTGTACGGGGGCGGGTGGAAGCTGCCGGTGGGGAACCACGAACCTGTGTATTGCACTATAAACCCAAAAAGTCGCGCTTTCGAGACCGCAGGCCCGATTTTTACGGTGCCGTCACCGATAATTGGATTGTGTATCCTTGGGAGATCAACAGAGGGCCTGAGTATGCAGAACGTACACCCAACCTGATTCTGTCCTGAGTTATCCTGAAGTCACCACCCTCTCTGGTCAATCGGTCTGTGGCGATATTATTGGTGACTCAATCGGAGTTTGAGTGGCTCCTACTAGAAAGGCTTGTTTCGTTTGCACAGGCACCACGTAACACGCACTACGCAACAGGTGTTTATCTAGGACTACGCGAGACCCTATTGAGCCTTATTGGTTTCAATAGTACCTTGGTTCAGGTGTCAAGGTTCAGAGGAATCCAACAGGCTTTCGATACGGCCAATCACCATATCGACCGCGACCTCGTTGTAGCCCCCCTCTGGGATGAGGATATCGGCATAGCGTTTGGAGGGTTCGACAAATCGGATGTGCATGGGGCGAACGGTGTTTTGGTACTGATCGACGACCGACTCTACGGTGCGTCCACGTTGGCTGATGTCACGTTGCAAGCGCCTGATGAAGCGTATATCTGGATCTGTTTCCACAAAAATCTTGATATCCATCAGCTCCCTGAGCGCTTCATCAACAAAAACCAGAATACCTTCGACCAAAATGACAGACGAAGGCATTACATGCCGGACGCTGACACTGCGCGTGTGGGTCGTAAAATCATAGATTGGTACGTCCACAGATTCGCCCTCGACAAGTTTCTGAATATGGGCGATCAGTAACTCGTTGTCCAGCGAATTGGGGTGGTCGAAGTTTAGACGAGAGCGTTCGTAAGTTGGGAGATGTGAGGCGTCTTTATAGTAGGCGTCGTGAGGGAGATAGGCGATGCGATCCCATCCCACCGTCTCCAGAATCCGATGAATGACGGTCGTCTTGCCTGAACCACTTCCACCGGCAAGACCCACCACTACAGGTGTTTCAGAGGGCATGGTGGTTACAACCCCTCGGTTTGTGGCATGGCGCCAATCATGTTATCAGCCTTCTCTTGCTCGATATCAGCAATGAGTTCTGCGGGTGCAGGCCTGGCGCCTTTCTGCCCTTGCCAGCGGATGGCGATGCCCGTACTGTCGTTAAGGACGCCCAACCGTACGTAGGGAAAGCGCCAACGGAGGATCAGGCCGACCAACAGTAAGAACAGTGCCGGAATCAGCAACCACAAGTAAGGTCTGGCACTGATGCTCAGCGTAACGGATTGGGTAGGCCGGAAACTTAGTTCCAGATCGTCGATTGACAGGTTGGAATCACCAAGGATGTCGTCTGAGAGCAATATGGCGTTGGAGGCATCAAGTACCTGTATACGGTAGGATTGCGGACCGGCGTTGACGATTCTCAGCAAAAGGTTGTGGTTTGGAATTGCAATGGCGCGCTCACTACGCTCTTGAGGGAATCGAATGATCAGTTCAGTTGTAAGATCGCCACGCTGTTCTATAGCCTGCAATGGTAGCTCCTCCCCGTCCATCGTAGCTCTGGCAATGAGTGCAGGCCCTACCTGCTGTTCTAGCAAGCGAATCAGTCCGGTGTTGCCTCCGCCCGAACCGGCAAGGATCGATATCTGATTCTCACAGCAGAGGCTGACCATTGTGGCAGAGTCGTCGAGGCTGAGTGTGTCGTCACTGAGGGGGCTCAATGAAACGGTCTGGCCAGGGCTCAGATCGATATCGGCCATTTGCCAACCATATTGCAGATTGAGGAGCAAAGTCAGTACTATCAATAAGATACCTATCTCGATGAGCATAGTGAGCCAGGTCAGACGTTGATTTCGATCACCTAGCCATAGGCCAAGATCTTCGTCTGCAGGAGAGGGCTGCGAGGATGTGCGATGGAAAAATGCGGCATGGTTTGGCTGCCCAGGTTGTGGAGGGTTTGTGCTGGGTTGGATCATCTCGTAAACGTCGGTTAGCGGCAAAGTCTGGCTGGGTGCCTGGAGGTGGCGTGTGCACCAGGCCAACCACAGACGGTTGGATAGTCTTATAACGAGAATTGCGGTCGATAATGCCAGCAAAAAGCGTAACATCCTATTTCCTGCCAGATCAAAAAGACTCGATGCATGCAATAGCTCCCCAAAAGGCATTCCTCCTGCGGTAACAGTACTCCAGCTGTCGACAGCCACAGCATCACCGGCCATAGCGGTTGGAACTTGGGGCAATAAGAGGTGAGCCAGCAAGAAAAGGAGGATCAACACAGTCAGGACGACAGGCCAGATAGGGTGGCTCAACGCCCGCCATGCGCGGGTCAGTGCTGTTGAATTGTTGGTTGAGGGAGATCGTTCGAATGGCATCGCGAGATCAAGGTACTGCTTTTCAATAAAAAACCCCAACCCATAGGGGCCGGGGCTGATCACCAGAGCCACCCATCGGATTTGAACCGATGACCGACGCATTACGAATGCGTTGCTCTACCGACTGAGCTAGGGTGGCATGTGACTGCTAAAATTATAGCAAGGATGGCGATCAGAAGCAAAGTGAACGGGTGGCGTTTGTCTCAGAAGTAGAGTGGCAATTACTGTGACATCTGCACTAGTACGAGACGTAGGCGTTCCTCGATGCCGCTGGCCTCTTTAGGCAAGCTCTGAACGGCTCGTTGCGCTTCGATTACACTGTAGCCCAGACTGATGAGGGCTTCGATAACCTCTGCATCATCATCGCTCATCGGGCTGACCGCCAGGCTTTCGAGATCGCTTATATCGAGTTTATCTTTGAGATGAAAGAGTATCTTTCTCGCGCTTTTGGCGCCAATACCCGGCACACGGGTCAAAAGACCAACTTCCTCATTGACTACAGCTGTGCGGATCGTGTCGGGCGGTAGGGTTGCCAGGATATTGAGAGCCAGGCGAGGGCCAACGCCACTGACAGCTATCAGCATCAAGAAAAGCTGTAGTTCCTCAGACGAATCAAAGCCAAACAGTGTGATATCTTGTTCTCGCACGTGCAGGTGTGTGAATAGTGAAAGTGTTTGCCCAACTGAATAACTGGACAATTGTGTCTGTGGAACGTACACCATAACGCCCAAAGCACCCACATCTACAATAACATAATCAGTCCCCAGGTATTCGACGCGTCCACGCAAACGGCTGATCATTGCGCGTCCGAAGCCCTTAATCGATAGCCCACGCCTCGGAGCGTGAGGATATAGCGAGGATCGGATGGATCTTCTTCGATTTTCGAACGAAGACGCCGAATTCCCACTTCAACTAGATTGGTAGATCCCTCGAATTCGTAGCCCCATACCTCACGAAATAGCTCCTCTTTGCCTATTGGCTGATCAATATGCATCATCATATAGCGTAAGAGTTCGAATTCAATGGGTGTGACCTGGCGCTTGGTGCCGCGCACGGTGACATGACGAAACTCGACATCTAGTTCGATATCTCCATTTCGCAGAACTTTTTCAGCGGGATCCGGTTGAGTCATCCACTTTACCCGACGTAATATGGCCTCAACTCGCGCTGCGACTTCACGGAACGTAAAAGGTTTGGTAATATAATCGTCTGCTCCCAAATGGAATCCTTTGACAATATCGTCTCCCGAACCTAATGCAGTCAAAAAAACCACAGGGACAGCTGAGGACTTTCGTATTTCTTCGAGAACGGTGAAGCCATTGACTCTGGGCATCATGATATCTAGAACGACCATGTCGAAGGGCGATTCGTTCCTAAATGCATCAAGGGCCGCTTCGCCATCGGCCACTGAGACGACGTCATAGTCGATTGCCGAAAGACTCAGCTCCATCAAATTTCGTAGAGGTGCTTCATCCTCTGCAATAAGGATACGTGCATTAAATGGGGGCTCATACATCGGTCGGGTATCTCCAACATCGCTCTATCTTGAATAGACCACTAACATCATCTCCAATGAATGTATCATTTGACTCAGTGCTCCTGCATGCCATCTCTGATGCAGTTCCAAATACACCATTGCTAGCTCAAGGGTGCTGAAGAAGTGTATTCAGTCGGAAAGAATGAAGCAGACAAATGGCCACGGCCAAGGCATCGGCAGCATCATCAGGTTTTGGGATAGACTCCAGTCCTAATAGCAACCGTACCATTTCCTGGATTTGTCGTTTATCAGCACTTCCGTAACCGACCACAGCCTGTTTGACCTGTGCAGGTTTGTAATGATACAACGGCAATCCGTTCTGAGCTATCGATAGCAACACAACACCTCGAGCATGGCCAACACTGAGCGCCGTACGAGCATTTTTGGAGAAAAAGAGTTCTTCGACTCCGACGGCCTGAAAATGATATCGAGTCAGTATATCGTTTAATTGGTCATAAATGGTAACGAGTCGAGTCTCGAGGTTGGTGTTTGCGGGTGTGCGAATTACACCATAGTCCAGCGCAAACAGATTGCCTTCACGTTCGCTGACAATGCCGTAACCAGTGATGGCCGTGCCAGGATCGATACCTAAGAATATCGGTGTTGCTGAACTCACGCAATATCCAGTTCTATGAGGAGCTCGTCGCTTAAGGCCAGGTTGGAATAGACGTCCTGTACATCGTCGAGTTCTTCGAGTCGTTCCAACAGGTTCATGACCTTGATGGCATCTTGTGTTGGCAACGCCACCTCGCTTTGAGGCACCATGGTCAGTTCGGCCGTAACCACCTCGATATCTGAGGCGCTAAGGTTATCGCGCACGGTGGCAAGGTCTGCGGCCTCAGTGATAATCCCGGCTGTGTGATCATCGCTAAAATCAACATCTTCCGCCCCGGCATCGACTGCAATCAGAAAGACATCCTCTTCATCCAGGTTCTCTGTCTTGACAATAATCTGCCCTTTTCGGTCGAATTGCCATGCGACCGCACCAGAGCCGGCCAGATTGCCACCGGCTTTTGTAAATACATG
>PIVW01000363.1 GCA_003353825.1 Chloroflexota bacterium | reverse complement strand
TGGGCTTCTTCGGGTGGGCAAGCGATGAGGATGCGTTCTTGCCGGGTTGGGGGGGCAGCGGCGGCTATGAGCGTTTGCATACGCCGCATGGCCATGGCCGTTGTGAAATGTTCTTGCTGTACGGTGACCTTTCCTGCATGCCATTCGTTGCCAACTTTGGCCAGCCCCCAGCGAATGATGTCGAGACAGACGGTTTCGGCGGGGAAAAGGGCAAAAGCCAGGGTGAGGGCGTTGTCGGCAGTGGGTTCATCGAAGTTGAGACAGGCGTCGAGCCACGCCCCCCGCAACGATGCCTGGGCGTCACCTGAAACCAGCGGTTTTGTGCTTGTGCTGGACAGCGGAGAGGCCACAGGCATCGTCACTAGGGGGTCTTGTCCCTCTTCTAGTAGATTGTGCCAGAGGTCCACGGCCCTGCTGATAGACAACCCTTCTTCCTGGCGAGCTACCAGCCATTTGAGTGTGTCGATATCATGCTGGCAATACAAGCGATGTCGTCCGCTGCTGCGCTGGGGTTGAGGTAAACCGTAGCGCCGTTCCCAGGCACGTAAGGTGTCCGGTTTGAGCCCTGTCTCTTTGACGACGGCTTTCAAGTTGAAGGTCGGGGTAGCTAAGGCTGTTGTATGCATGGACTTTGCTTTGTCTGTTAAATACGGTAAACTGGCAACAATGTTAAAAAAGGTGAACTGAATACATGCTTACCAGTTCACAAGAGGTGGGGTGTTGGAGGGATGGATCATTCTGGCTAAATGTAACCTATCATTTTGTACGCATTTTGTCAAGCATTTTGTTTGAAAAATCTCGACAAGATAGGGTGTGGCCGATGGTCATCACGTTTCACCAGTTCAGAACGGCATAAGTACGGTGACAGTTTGTAGTAAGCGCTTTAGCGCTCTTGCGCAGTTGTAACGGCGATGCATCACCTATTACGAACCGCACAATTACTTACGCCTCGATGTACTAGTCCAGGCTCCAGGCATCGAAGACTAGAATGCTACGTACTTCACCTTCGCGTTGTAAACGCCCGACAGCGCCTAGCATGGGGGCATATCTCAGAACCTCGCGTCGTTTTTCATAGAGGGCGGGGCGGATGATGAGGTTGGACAGGCCGGTTTCATCTTCCAAGCTGATAAAGAGATGACCTTTGGCGGTGGAGGGGCGCTGGCGGATGATCACCTGGCCGGCGATTTTGACCACCTCACCATCCTGGCGGCGGTTTAGATCGGCAGCGCTGAGGATGCCATGCGCCTGCAGGTGATGGCGGTAGAGGCGCATGATATGGTCGCCAGGGGTCATGCCCAGCAGATCGAGATGCCATCCCATCCGTTCGAATTCGCTGAGTTCGGGCAAGGCAACGGGGTCGAGTTCAGTATCCAGTTCGAGCGAACGGGGGCGGTAATCCAGAGTGCCCAATTCCCAGAGCAGTTTGCGGCGATCCGGATCCAGGCTGTCCAGTACACCGGCGCGAATCAACGCTTCGATGACAGCGCCTGGCAAATGCGTGCGTTTGCACAGGTCTACCAGATCGCTATAGTGTGATTTTGGCTGTGAATCCCGCCGATCGTTACGCACTGTTAGCAAATGCTCACGCGCCGCCGCACCCAATCCTTTGACATAACGAAATCCCAGGCGAATGTCATCCCCTTCCAGCGTGCAGTTTTCCTCACTGCGGTTGATATCAGGTGGCAAAAGGGTAACGTTGTGCCTGCGGGCATCCCCCATGATCACCGAAGGGGCATAAAAACCCATAGGTTGGTGGTTGAGGAGGGCGCAGTAGAAGTCGGGCGGATGGTAGTGCTTGAGCCACATGGTCTGGTAGGCAACCAGGGCAAAAGCCGCGGCATGGCTTTTGCAAAATCCATAGGAGGCAAAGCCCGCCAACTGGCCGAATATCTCGATCGCTTCTTCTTTGCTCAACCCTTGCTGCAAGGCCCCGACCACAAAGCGTTGCGCCAGCTTAACCATCTCTTCATCTGGGCGCTGCCGAGACATAGCCCTCCGCAACTGGTCGGCCTCTCCTCCTGTGAAGCCGGCGATGATCATGGCCACGCGCAACACTTGCTCCTGAAACAGCACCACGCCCAACGTCTCTTTCAATGCCGGTTCCAGAGCTGGATGCGGGTACGCCACCGGTTCCAGGCCTTGGCGGCGGCGCAAGTAAGGGTGGACCATGTTGCCCTGGATGGGGCCGGGACGGATAATCGCTACTTCTACTACGATATCTTCGAAACAACGGGGGCGCAAGCGGGGCAGCATTTGTGCCTGTGCCCGTGATTCCACCTGGAAAGCGCCGATGGTATCGGCTTTGCACAAATCGTCATAGATAGCGGGATCGTCTAGTGGCAGGTTGTCTAGCGGCGCAGCAACCCCGGTGCGTGTTTCGATGGACTGGGCGATCTCTTCGATCATTCCCAGCGTCCGCAACCCCAGTAGATCGATTTTAATCAGGCCTGCATTCTCGACGCTGTCTTTGTTCCAGTGCGTGACCACGCGTCCCGGCATCGTCGCACGCTCCAAGGGCACGATCTCGTTTAAGGGGCTGGCGGTGATGATCATGCCTCCGTTGTGGATGGAGAGATGGCGTGGCGCCCCTTCGATCTCCTCATACAATGTCAGGAGTAAATCATGAGGTGAACCGGCGGTTTCTGCTTCATCCTCTTTTGAGACACCGTCCGCTGAATCATATCGGGAACTGTCGCTATCGCTGGGGGCTTGGCGATAGCGGTGGCTGGTCAGCCCTGGCTCGGCCGGGGGCGTGTTCCTCTGCCAGTTTTGCTGGCGAATATCTTTGTAGCCGTAGCGCCCTCCCTCATCCACACGAGTTGCACGCTGGATCTGGTCGATCATGCCCGGCTTCAAGCCCAATGCTCTGCCTACATCTCGCAGGGCAGCGCGGGCCCGAAAGGTGTTGATATTGCACACCATGGCAGTGTGTTCGGCGCCATAACGCCGATAGACGTACTGGATGACTTCCTCCCGGCGGTCGGCGGCGAAATCGATGTCGATATCGGGGGTTGTATGGCTGTCTTCGGATAAAAAGCGGTCGAAGAGCAGGTTGAAGCGTAGCGGATCGACGGGTGTGATATCCAGCAGGTAGGCTACCAATGAATTGGCCGCGGACCCCCGGCCCTGGTAGCGGATACCCTGTGAACCCGCGAAACGCACGATATCCCAGACAATCAAGAAATACCCGGCCAACCCGCTGCGTTCGATGATATCCAATTCGTAGGCCAATTGTTTGCCGGCGGCGGGTGTTACCGGTTGGAATTTACGGTGCAGCCCTTTCTGGCAGAGTTCGTACAGATAGCTGAAAGGCGTATGCTCTTTAGGTACTGGAAATGCGGGCAAAGAGCCTCGTCCAGAATACCCATTCGCGGGGTCGGATGATGGATAGTCGCTGAAATCCAGGCTGACCTGGCAGCGTTCGGCAATGGCCAGGGTGTTTTTGATGGCCTCGAGTTGCGCCGGAAAGAGCCGTGCCATCTCCTCATCCGATTTGAGGTGAAATTCGCTATTAGGGCGCAGGAGACCCTCAGCCTCATCCAGTGAGGTGAGATGCTGGATGCAGACCATCACGTCCTGAAGAGGTTGTCCTGCTCGTTCGGCGTAATGCACGTTGTTGGTGGCAATAAGGGGCAGGTCGAGTTGGCGAGCGATGGTGGTCAACTCGTGGATGAGTGGTGGTTCGTGGGGCAACAGGTGGCGCTGCAGTTCGACAAAGAGGTTGTTGGGGCCGAAGATACGGCGCAGATGTTCGGCGTTCGTACGTGCCAATGCCGCTTGCCCGGCAAGCAAGGGGGCGGCGATCGCTCCCTGACAACAGCCGGAGAGGGCGATCAAGCCTTGACGCCGGGCGTTAAGGATATCCCAACTGAGCCGGGGTGAGGTTTTGCCGGGCCAGTCGTCGGGAGTTGAGGGTTGAGGATTGGGTGTTGTGTTAACCGTTCTCTGTTCACTGTTGGTTGTTAATTGTTTTTTGAGGATTTCAGATTGCGGATTGCGGTTTGGAGTTTGCAGCTTGGAGCTTGCAGCTTGGAGCTTGTCGTCTACGGATTGTGAATGGCCGAGATGTGCCGATGTGAGCAGACGGCAGAGATTGGCATAGCCGGTTTGGTTTTCGGCCAGAAGGGTGAGATGATAGTTGTTTTCTGATTTCTCCGGGACCGAGAGGGTTATTTCAGCTCCGATGATAGGGTGGATGCCCCGGTCCTTTGCCGCTCGCCAGAAACGCACGGCGCCATAGAGGTTATCGTGGTCAGTCAAAGCCAGGGCGGGCATGTGCAATGCCGAAGCCCGGTCGAGCAGCGCTTCAGGTGAAGAGGCACCATCTAGGAGCGAGTAAAAGCTGTGAGTGTGTAGTTCGATATAGGTGGACATGGTTCATCCAGTGAGAACCCACTTTTATCTACGTCCAATTCGATCATGGTCAATGGGATGGTTGCTTGGATGCTGAATAGTTGCTAGGGAAGAACTGTACGCACCACGCAACACGCACCACGATTAATCATACAACCGCACCAGAAACCAAACATCATTCTGCATATCCCGCACCACTAGACAAAGCAGCCCATCACTTGTGGCGATCTTGATGTACTCTCGCCAACCATTTTCTTTGTCCCTCCACCAACCTTCATGAACCCGCCAACGGTTGCAGACATGCTCGACTTGATGAGTGTGCGAACCCCAGCGGAAGTGCTGAGGCCGGCCGGTTTTGTCACATGTCATGGCGATGGGTTCACCATCGCGCCACAGGCGGGCATTCATAGGGCGAACTCCTGCCAGTGAGCGCGTTTTTCCACCCAGAGCCGCAAGGGGTCGGGCACTTCAGCGCTCAGGAGACGTCCGGCGCCATAACGCAAACGCATTTGCGAGATCAGTTCGCCCAAGAGATCGCCGGGCGCGCCTTCGCCCGGAAACAACAATAATTGATCGCCGGGCGCTTCCTGGATATCGCTGAGACTCAGCGTCAAGGTACTGGCGGGACGCTCCCAGGTCATGTTTTGCCAGTGGTTGGTCAGCAGGTGTAGAAAGCGCTTGAGGTCGGTGGCGGGAGCTGAAAGACGCCAGTCCTGAGTTTGCTGCTCGCCATCATCTAGCAAAAGGGTGGCGCGCAAGGCCTGGGCTGCCTGGAGGTTGTTTTGCAGGTGGGACAGCAAAGGGGAGAGCAGGCGTTCGGCGCTGGCAATAAGGGGCGGGGTCGAAACCAAGGGCGGGTCGAAATCGACGGCTCGTGTGAATATCGGGCGTTGGCTGCGCGCCAGCACCGGACGGGTATCTTCTCCCCGAGCCCAATGCTGTGCCAATCGGCCCGGTTTCCCAAACTGCTGGAAAACGGCCCGCTGCGGCAGATCGGCGAATTGGCCCAAAGTGCGGATGCCGAGATAGCCTAAAAAACGCTGCCGCTCTGCAGGCAAAGGCAGCAAAGTTACCGATAGAGGGCGCAGAAAGGGGCGCTCCGCCTCGCCCAGAATCACCCGGACAGCGCCGGGGCGGGTGTGGCGAGCGGCAGCATGGGCTGTGAACTTCCCTTGATCGCAGCCGATGGCCGGTTGCAGAGCCTCTCCAAAATCCTGGCGTACACGCCGCCCGATCTCCTGGCAAAAGGGGACGATGCCGCCTTCTCGGAGATCGGACGCGGCCAGATAAGCGCGTCCCAGGCTGGCCGGCTCCACGGCATCCGAGTAATCGTCGAGCACTGTGAGCAGGGCCTCGAACTCAGTACGGGCTTGGGGTAGATCGGCCGGACGCAGATCCAGTTCCGGGCAGGCAATGCGCGCCTGTCTGGCGTTTTGGCCGATCTGCACACCGGCACGGCCAGCGGAGGCAGTGGCAACCAGGACACGCTCTTGGGGATCGTACAAGGCCAGGGGACGTTCCTGTAGAGTTGGTTCGGCGCGAGCGATCAGCGCTAAAGGAAAAGCAGGGATGTTGCAGGAGAGGATGGGCATGAGTGGCAAGGTGACAAGGTGATGGGGTGGCAAGGTGACAAGGTGATGGGGTGGCAAGGTGATGGGGTGACAAGGTGATGGAGTGGCAAGGTGATGGGGTGGCAAGGTGATGGGGTGACAAGGTGATGGGGTGGC
>PIVW01000362.1 GCA_003353825.1 Chloroflexota bacterium | reverse complement strand
TAATATCTATCATGAGCAGATTGTCCTTTGTTTTTCAGATTGAATCTGGTTGTAAAAAACAATTATACAATCTGCTCTGTCTTTCTCATTAGCTCAAATGTTCGGCGAAGGTATTGTTATGTAGATCGAAAAGAGCCCTGGCAGTGAATGTCACACCAGGGCTCTCAACGATTTGGGGATGTGAAGCCTAATTCAACACAGGTTCAGGCACCGCCGCTTCAATCGGTGATTCGGCCACGGCCGGCTCCTCGATTTCATCCGACCGTAAAGCTGTTCCCACAACCTGCTCGATGCTGTCCACCGCCACAAAGGTCATGCTCTCGCGCACATCGTCGGGCAGATCGTCCAAGTCAGCCTCGTTGCGCTCCGGCAAGATCACGGTCTTGAGCCCGGCCCGGTGTGCGGCCAATACCTTTTGCTTGAGCCCGCCAATGGGTAGGACTTGACCTCGCAAGGTGATCTCACCCGTCATGCCTACATCAGAGCGTACGGGCTTGTTCTGTAGCAGACTGACGATAGATGTGGCCATGGTGACACCGGCACTGGGGCCATCTTTGGGCGTGGCGCCGGCGGGAACATGGATGTGGAAGTTCGAGTTTTCGAAGCAGTTTGGGTCCACACCCAGGTTCTCGACATTGGCCTGTACCCAACTGAAGGCGATGCGCACAGACTCATTCATGACATCGCCCAATTGGCCGGTCGTGGTAAGATTGCCTTTCCCCTTCATCTTGGTCGATTCGATGAAGAGCACATCACCGCCCGCTGGCGTCCAGGCCAGACCGGTGGCAACGCCTGCCCGCTCGGTACGCAAGGCCGCGTCGAAGAAGAAGCGGGGTTTGCCCAGGAATTCACGAATGTCTTCTGGTGTGACATCGATCTGCTCTACATCACCGGCAGCGATTTTGACCGCCACCTTGCGACAGGCTTTACCGATCTCGCGTTCCAGGCTACGAACGCCCGATTCGCGGGTGTAATCTCGGATAATAGCGTGCAAGGCATCCTCTAAGAAACTGATCTCATTTTTTCGCAAGCCATTTGCGCGGCGCTGGCGGGGGACCAGGTAGCCCTCGGCGATGCGTAATTTCTCGTATTCGGTATAGCCTTCCAGCGGGATGATCTCCATACGGTCGCGCAATGGGGCCGGAACCGTTTCCAGGGTGTTGGCAGTAGTGACGAAAATGACATCGCTGAGATCAAAATCCACATCCAGGTAGTGGTCGCGGAAGGCGCTGTTTTGTTGTGGATCCAGCACTTCCAGCAGGGCCGAACTGGGATCACCACGCCAATCAGAGCCGATCTTATCGACTTCGTCCAGCATGAACACTGGATTACGGGTGCCGGTACGCTTGATCGCCTGGACAATGCGGCCGGGCATGGCCCCTATATAGGTGCGGCGGTGGCCACGGATCTCAGCCTCATCGCGCATGCCGCCCAGGCTCATACGACTGAACTCACGCCCAAGCGCACGGGCGATGCTTTTGCCCAGGCTTGTTTTGCCGACGCCGGGTGGGCCCACGAAACAGAGGATCGCCCCCATGGCTTCTTGTACTTCGCCTTCATGGCCTTCGGCAGCTTCGATGCCACGTTCGCTGACCAGTTTGCGCACGGCCAGGTACTCGAGAATGCGGTCTTTTACTTTCTGCAGGTCATAGTGATCTTCGTCCAGTACAATGCGGGCATGGGGGATATCGAGATTGTCATTGCTGAGATTATTCCAGGGGAGTTCCACCAGCCAGTCTAGATAGGTCTTGATGACAGAGTGCTCGGCGGCTTGGGGAGGCATGCGCTCCATGCGCTTTAACTCGCGCAACGCCTCTTTTTCGGCTTCTTCGGGGAGTTTTGCTTCTGCAATCTTACTGCGATAGTCTTCAACCTCCGCTTCTGTCTCGTCGGCTTCGCCCAACTCTTTGCGGATGGCCTCCATCTGCTGGCGCAGGTAGTATTCACGCTGCGTTTTGCCTAACTCCTCGGACGCTTCATCTGCAATCTGTTTGCGGATGGTAAGGACCTCTTTCTCGCGCATCAATAGCATGATCAGAAGTCGCATCTTCTCGTTGACTGAGTCAGATTCCAGAATAGCTTGCTCTTGTTCGATTTCCATACGCAGATTAGAAGCAACGATGTAAACGAGCTGGCGGTTATCCTCGACCTGATCGAGGAAAGAGGCTGCTCCTTCCGGGATATTCGGTAGCAAGTCGGCAACGTCCATGCTCAGATCCAGCAAACTCTGGCGTAAGGCTAAAGACTCGATGCCCTCTTCAGGTTCCTCTTTTGACAAACGGATGCGTGCCCTAAGGTAAGGATCGGCGTCAAACCATTCATCTACTTGGAAGCGCTCCAAGCCTTGTACGATAACCTGAAGAGCGCCATCATCGGTGTGGATCACTTTATGAATGAGGGCAACCGTGCCTGTGCTATAGATATCATCTGGGCCAGGTTCTTCGATCTCGGGATCTTTCATTGCGGCCAGACCAATCAGGCGATGGCCGTCGCGAGCTTCTTCGATCAGCTTGATAGAGCGGGGTATACCTACGGCCAGCGGTATCACCGCCATAGGCAGGGCGACGATATTTCTCAAAGGCAAAATCGGTAGTTCTTCGGGTAAGATATTTTCCAGATTCTCTATATCAAATTCAGATTCTTGCGCTCGCATCATATCGCGAAACATAGCAACCTCGGTCGGAGTGTCTAATGGGCATCGTGGGGTTAGTTTGCACTGTGTGTGTTAAATATAGTGACGGGTATAGTCGCGCGTTACGACGCGTCAAAACTATTTTACCTGTATCTCCATTAAAAACCATGAGGATATGCGCAGCATCATAGTTTCATTAGCGTTTCGTTAGTACATGCGTACTTGAACGATCATTTGGGCCGTCTTGCTCTGGTCTCGAAGTCCTGAGGGTACACGTACAGGCGCTGTTCGAATGATCCGGCGAATAAACAGAGTTGTTGGATTCCTGCGCGGCAGACTTCAAGCGGAGGCAGAGGAATTGGTCAACCACAACCCTTCTACCAATTCAACCTCCAACCCCAAAGCCTGTCTCAATACATCGAGATTACGCCCGGCGTCCCACAATTCCATGGCGGCGTCACCCTGTGCCAGAGCTTCGATCTGGACCCAACCCTGTTCTAGGTCCAGATGGCAGCGCAGATCCCGGATCACCTGGTGGCGGCCCCGCTCGAAGAATTCGGCCAGACGCAATATGCCGGCCAAGACGACCAACGCCTCGGTGTCAGATTCTACAACTAGGGAAGTCAACGGCTTGGTTTTGGGCTTGCCCTTGCTACGATGATAACGGCACAGCAGCGCGATCAGTGCCAGTTCACGTGGGGTGTAGCCAGGCAGAGTGTGATTGAGCACGATGTAGTAGGAGTGATGGTGGTGGTATTGATAATCCACTATCGTGCCGATGTCATGCAGCATGGCCGCTGCCCAAAGGATTCCTCTGTAACCGCTGTCGAGTTGGTGGGCAGGTTGTAACTGATCGAACATGGACAATGCCAGATCTGCCACATGGTGGCTATGCACATCGTCGCAATTGAAATTTCGGGCCAGGTTCATCACGCTGAACTGCCGCAGATTTGAGATCGTCGGCTCAGTCTGGTCATCGAGAAACCGCTCGTAAAATACACCTTCGCGCAATCCCTGGCGACTGATCGTGATGCTATCAAAACCACTGAAGCGCGATATTTCGCTATACGCCAGAGCCCCTGCATGAATGATATCGGCCCGGTCATAGCGTAGGCCGCGTATGGCGCTGCGTTTCTTGACGGATAGTGGCCATAGTCGCTCACTGATATCATGCAGGTCAATAGCTGCCAATTCGTAACCGTGGACGCTGTCTAGCGGGTAACCTTTGCTAGCCTGATCCACTTGCGTGATATTGCGGATGGTGCCGCCGATGGCAACCAACGAGTCCTTATATCCGGCTTTGAACCAGGTCAACGGTTCGAGTTGCTCGCGTACAAATGCGCGTAGGGCTTCAACTCTGTCAACCTGCACTTTTTTTGACCCCACAAACATCTCGGTTAGGCGCAATGCGCCTAACGGCATGCTCACACTGCGTCTCGGAACACCAGCACGTATCTCGACCACCTGTGCACTGCCCCCACCCAGATCAATGACAAAACCCTCGCGCAGTCCCGTGGCGTTGATCGCGCCCAGAGCGCCATAATACCCCTCCTCTTCACCCGAGAGGATGCGTAAAGTCCAACCGGTATCGGCTGTGGCGTGGCCTAAAAATGAATCGCTGTTGGCCGCGTCTCGGACAGCACTGGTTGCGACCACGGTGGTATTTTGTACATCCATGACATCGCACAGTCGTCGAAACATGCGCAAGGCATTGAGGCTGCGTTCGATGGCCGCGGCTCGTAAGACATTGCTGTTGCCCATGCCTTCGCGCAGGCGTACCACCTCGCGAACCTCATCTGACAGGCGGAAACGCTTGCCCGGCTCGTATTCATAGATCACGAGCCGGGTCGTATTTGAACCGAGATCGACAACGCCGGCGCGCTGAGTCATGTACACTCCACACTACTGTATTGCATAAGCTTATTCAATCGATGGGTCGAGCGGATATTTCGCACCGTTCCTGATTGGGAGCGCATGACAATGCTGTGTGTGATAGCACCGCCACCGAAATAACGCACACCGTTGAGTAAAGCGCCTGTGGTCACGCCGGTAGCAGCGAAGAAAACATTGTCGCCGGTCACTAGATCATTGATGTCGAGCACACCATTCAGGTCCAGGCCGGCCTTGTGTGCATTCGTCCGTTCCTGTTCGTTGCGTGGCCAGAGCTTGCATTGCATTTCCCCTCCCATCGCCTTCAAAGCAGCGGCGGCGATCACCGCTTCTGGCGATCCACCCACGCCCATGAGGATGTCCACCCCAGAATCGGGCAGACAGGTGGCAATAGCACCCGCCACATCCCCATCGCTGATGAGCAGAATGCGAGCGCCTGTCTCTCGAACCCGCGCAATTAACTCATCGTGACGCGGGCGATCGAGGATCATGACGGCGATGTCATTTGGGGTTTTTCTGAGCGCACGTGCCACGCGGCGGATGTTCATCTCCACCGTCGAGTTGATATCGATCATATCACATGCCTCGGGTCCGACAGCGATTTTATCCATGTAAACGACATCGTAAGGATTGTACATAGAACCCCGTTCAGCCACAGCAACGACCGCCAGAGCACCCGATCCACCTTTCGCCGTTAATGTAGTGCCATCGATAGGGTCCACGGCAATATCGGTCTCAGGAGGTACACCTGACCCTAATTTTTCGCCGTTGAACAACATTGGCGCTTCATCTTTTTCACCTTCGCCAATGATGACGATGCCATCCATTTCCACCGTGCTGAGCACCAGACGCATGGCATCAACCGCGGCTTGATCTGCAGTCTCCTTTTGGCCACGGCCCACCCAACGTCCGGCGGCCAGTGCAGCGGCTTCTGTCACGCGCACCAGGTCAAGTGCGAGATTGCGGTCTGGAAGTTTGGTCATGTTGTAGGGCTCCTTTTGGCTCTTTATAGCGGTCTTGGATAGCTCAGATAAACATTAAACATGAAACTAGGGGATAACGCCCAATTCTTTGCCCACCTTTGCAAACACTTCCAGGCCAAAATCCAAGTCATCGCGGGTGTGTGCTGCGGTGTTCATAACGCGGATGCGTGCCAGACCTTGCGTACCGTTGGGAAGCCGATGCCCATGGCGAATACACCATTATCGAACAGGCTGCGGCTAAACTGTTTGGCAGTACCGGCATCACCGAGCATGATAGGAAGAGTGGGTGTTTGGCTGTTGCCGGTGTCGAAGCCCAGAGATTGTACACCTTGTTGCAGATAGCGGGCATTCTCCCACAGTTTCTCGACCAGGATCTCACTTCCTTCTAATAGATCAACGGCAGCCAGGCATGCGGCGGTGTCGGCAGGTGTGGTGGTCGAGGAAAACAACACAGGTCCAGCAATTCCCGTTTTGAGGTCATATTTTTCTTGCTTCAAATTCCTGGGAGGCAAGACTCACTTTAACAAAGCATTTCCAGAGTTCGAGTGGCTGAAATCAAGTCAATGCGTTCTGTTT
>PIVW01000951.1 GCA_003353825.1 Chloroflexota bacterium | reverse complement strand
TACCTAATTGTAGATTTATTAGAGGTCAGGCCAATGAAGGTTCATTGTGTTGAATTAAAAATGCTGAGATGAATCGATTTTTCAATCAAATTAAAGCTGTTTTTAGAGAACGTCTCTCATAATTTTTCATGCTCTTCATTCTTCATGGATGCTGCACGCTTCCGCAGTACGAACTTTTGTACTTTACCGGTAGACGTTCTGGGTATGGTCTCGAACACAAACAGTCGTGGGACTTTAAAGGCCGCCAGCTGCTTTCTGCACCAGTTTTGCAGGTCTTCAGCGCTTGCGCTGCCCTGGGCACTTAGCTCCACAAACGCGCAGGGTGTCTCTCCCCATTTCTCATCAGGCATGGCCACCACCGCTGCTGCAACCACATCGGCATGTTTATGCAACGCTTCTTCAACCTCAATCGATGAAATATTTTCGCCACCAGAGATTATAATATCTTTGGAACGATCTTTCAGCTGTATATACCCATCAGGACAGACTACCCCTAGATCACCGGAGTGAAACCAGCCGCCTTGAAATGCCTTGTCCGTGGCCTGCTTGTTTTTCAAATAACCCTTCATAACTACATTGCCACGAAACATTACCTCACCCAGCGTTTCGCCATCTCGAGGCACTGGCTGCATTGTTCTCAAATCTAGCACGTCCAACTCTTCCAACGCATGATACCGGACCCCCTGCCGAGCTTTAAGTGCCGCCTGCTCTATTGCCGGTAACTGATCCCACTGACGATTCCAGTCATTAACCACTGCTGGACCATAGACTTCGGTGAGGCCATAGAGGTGTGTCACATTAAAACCAGCCGAGCGCATATCTGACAAAACTCTCTCAGGTGGTGGTGCGGCAGCGGTAAAAAACTCTACAGACTGTTCGAGTTCCTGCTTGTCACTTTCATCTGCAGACAAAATAGTCGACATCACAATCGGGGCGCCACACAGGTGCGTCACCCTGTGATCGGCCAGAGCTGTCCAAATTGGCCCCTGTCTCACTTCCCGCAGACACACCTGGGTGCCGCTGACCGCAGCCATGGTCCAGGGAAAGCACCAGCCATTGCAATGGAACATCGGCAGTGTCCAGAGATATACTGCATGTTTCGGAATTGATGCCGTCAGTGCATTGCCCTGGGCCAGCAGGTAGGCTCCGCGATGGTGATAGACCACACCTTTTGGATCGCCGGTGGTACCAGAAGTATAGTTGACCGTAATCGCATCCCATTCATCCTGCGGTAACAGCCAGGCAAAGCCAGGGTCTCCCTGAGTCAGAAATTCTTCATAATCATAAATCCCTAACTTGTCACCGACTTGAGGGAACTCTGGGTCATCATAGTCAATGATTACCGGTTTAACCGAAGCAAGCTGCAAAGCAGAAATCATGGTCTGTGAAAAGGCAAGATCCGTAATTAGGAGTTTGCATTCTGTGTGATCCAGTTGCAATGCAATCACGGCAGCATCAAGTCTCGTATTCATTGAGTGCAGCACAGCACCACACATGGGCACCGCAT
>PIVW01000950.1 GCA_003353825.1 Chloroflexota bacterium | reverse complement strand
TCTATTTGATTGTCTTCCACATCTTACGTCCGTCTAACACACAGAGATGATGCGTATGGGTTTCATTTTTGAGTTACAGATGAGCGTTGCCGTCCGGCCACAAAATCACCTACTGATGTAACTTAAAATTATGGGTCTATCCATTCGTGGTCTATGCCGCTAACGCTTGCTACATTCTACTTAAATACCACTGAAGAGGCTATTTGCTTCCCTACTTGTATTGCTTCCTAAACAACTGATTATACTCAAAGTCCCTACAGTCTATGCCGATAACTAGATCAACCGTTTTTCCCGAGCAGCCTTGTCGTTCACTGTGTACTATACTAGTTTGGGTGACCCCACATAGCTCAGCAATGGGCCCCTCAGCCCACCCCGGCGGCACACCTCAAACTAGCTTACTATTTACGACGGTACATGTTCACTAGGATTACTGTTAGTCTGGGTGACCCCACATAGCTCAGCAATGGGCCCCTCAGCCCACCCCGGCGGCACACCCCACTAACCTATGTAATTACTATGATGCATCGTCACTAGGCTTGCGGTATACAGGTCTAACTCTATGAACTGGGTAGGCTACCATATCGGTCCCCTCCCATACTGGCTTGACAGCCGAGTACTTGTTGATCAGGTCACGGCAGAAGACTAGTAGTCGCTTGAGCATATCAGTAGTCTGGCTAGGCCATTGGAAGTTCATGATGTAATCTTGGATGGCATGCTTGCCTCGTCGCGTTGCGGTCACTGGTACTCCAGCTTGGGCGGCAATGGCCTTGATGATACTATCTCTACTCTTACTAAGGTCTGGCGGAAGGGCGGGGCATACTACAAGGTGAGCCCCATTCTCTGGCCCAGTGGCACAATAGCGGCACTTGCCATGATCATGGGGCTGGCGGGATGGCAACAGACGGAGTCTTGGACATCGAATTCGCAGGGCTGCTAGAGCCAGGTCACCCCCATATCTCAGGCAGTGATGCAGACGAGGATGCTTGGTAGGATGAGGATACTCCAGCCATGGGTGATGGTATCTAGCGGCAGCTTTCTTGCACTCCCTCTCAAAGGCGGCATGGACAGCATCCGCCACCTTCTTCTTCCACGTCGCCTCGGCGCTCTCATGCCTCAGGTCCTCCCATGTCAAACCATACTCCTCCATGATGTTTGCATACCGGGCTAGTAATCCTCGACTCGCCCATCCTGGACATAGGCACGAAGGGGTAGTGTCTGGAGAATCATCATACCACCCCTGGAAAGCCTCCTTAGTCCAATACTGCCATCGTAGTCGCCATAGAAAGGTAAGGGCTCGCTGATGGGCATAGTACTTGGATGGCCATACCCCAAGATCTCCTTGGAGCTGAACGGAGGGAGAACATAGAGGCAACCCACATAAGCTCCGGAGGCACCGATTGATCTGGCGGTCCAATACATCATAATCAATATCAACAACAGGCGTAGGATACAGAAACTTCGCATGGATTACTTGAAGCACTCCCACACGAGCCGCCAAAGGGGCCAC
>PIVW01000361.1 GCA_003353825.1 Chloroflexota bacterium | reverse complement strand
TCATCGACAGTTTTTTGTCGATGTGTGTGGCAAGTGGCACGTTGCAAGTGGCAAGTTCAACCTTGTCTGCAAGCGAAGTTGTACCTGCGACCTGCTACTTGCTACCTGCCCCAACGGGGGCCTCATTTTCCCAGCGCTGTCTGGGAACAATTGCTAGGCCTTTGGTCATGTGCAAATATGACGACGGACACTATTGGGAAGGGGCTACTCCTGCTAAAGTGGAAGCAACAGTCAGGGGTCAGCATATCTACCCTGAACGATGATTTTCAATCTTCATTATTTCTAAACCATTGGTCGCCCCAATCTGGCGATAATTGGATATTGGTTCGCACCCTGGCCGACAGTGGCCGGCGAAACATGTTGGAGGATAAACGATGAACAAAGAACTACTCCTTATCATAAGCCTATTTTCAGCAGTCATGTTGCTCGTCGCCTGTGGTGGTGTCAGCGCAGACGCAGACGACGCTCAGCTTGATACCGCGTCCAGCGCTCAGCCCGTTGCGGTCAGCCAGAAATCAGCGGCCCTGGCCGAACTAATCCCTACCGAGATTTCAAATCAAGCGGAAGAGGAAGACCGGCCTACATCTGAAGTTGAGCAATCCACTCTCGAGCCTCAACCTGTCTCGATCGCTGGTACCGAAACCGAGCAGCCGAACTGGGGCGAGGATACCAGCGATGTCATGCGCAGTGGACGGACCTTACAAACCAGTAGTGTCTATGCCGAACCCATCGCCGAATCAGATATGATTGGCGAATTGGACTATGGCGAGTTGGTGATCGTCACTCGGGCGCTGGACGATTGGTACGAGATCATCTTCAGTGATGGTGCAACACGCCACGCCTGGCTGCCCCAAACAGCTATCACCTTCGAAGCACTGCCGCTGCAATCAGCGACCGTCGAAACGGGGACTTCAGTTGAGATCACTGCGGCAGACTCGGAGCAGGCTGAACAGGCGGTGGTTGCAGAAGTGGTCGAGATCGCAGAGCAGCCGCTCGAATCAGCCCCAGTAGCCTCCGTTATCAAGCAGGCCGCGCCGAAATCCACGCAGAACGGCACAATCGTGTTCCAAACCAGCAGCGGCGGCGCCATCTATACCATGAATGCCGACGGCAGCACCTTGCAGTGGGTCGCCAGCGGCGGCCTGGACCCGGCGCTCTCTCCCGATGGCACACAGATCGCGTACACCCGTTGGGATGAACCCCGAGGCTTGTATGTCGTCAACATCGACGGCAGCAACGAGCGCTGGTTGGTGGCCGATAACTTCGTCAAGAATCCGACCTGGAGCCCCGACGGTGAGCAGATCGTGTACAACTTGCAAAAAGGTGGCACCGATTCTGTCACCTTCAGCCATCCCCGCTTCGGGGAATTCACGAGATCAGGCGACGATTACTGGCGACTGGAGATCATCAATGTCGATGGCAGTGTCCGAGAAGGCCTTGATGACCAAATGATCAGCTGGAATCCTGACTGGAGCGAGCGGGGTATCCTCTTTGTCGGTGCTACTGCCCTTTATGTCACCGATCCAGATAGCGAACCTTATGCAATCTACGAAGCCCTGAACCAAATACGCAACGCCACATGGTCCCCTGACAGCCAATCGATCATCGCCATGATGGAATTCCACGACCATTGGGAAGTTGTGCGACTCAACATCGATGACTCCGCCTTGACACGGTTCACCAAGAATATTGATAGGGTGAACGGCGTCGCCCCCACCTGGTCCCCTGACGGTCAGAGCATCCTCTATCTCAGCGACCGGAACGGCGAATGGGAGCTGTGGGTGATGAATGCCGACGGTAGTAACCAACGACTCCTGGCCCCCGACACACTGGCCGAAATCGATTTTCACTATGACTTCAATGCAGAGCATGTCGCAGATTGGAACTGAACGCATGGCGAACACCCCACCCATATAAACGAGAAGTAGCAAGTGGTAAATGGCGGGTACGTGTGATGTTAGCTTGCGATCAGCCACTTGGTTTACAGGAATGACAATTGCATACCCAGGTGCCGTGGGTTCAGATGAACCGATGACACCTGTTTACATAAATGGGAAGACCTCCCAGCCTGGTGCAATGCTTTACCGACAGGCCCTCGCTGCCATCGTTAGCGTTGCACCTTATTTTTTGTGGCACTACAATAGCTGGGCATAAATAATGACACGGGTCAGATGTCTTTATGACACCAAACACTAACCGGGAACGCAGTTTTAGGCTATGATATGCTTGTACCAAGTCATATGACATTCTACCCGAACCGGCCATTAGGCGGCGACTCATGACCGAATTGACCATATCTCCATCTCTTGCTTCTTATACCAGGCCTGATGAGGACGGCATCGCCCCGGGTCTGATGAGCGTGCTGCGAATGGCCGTGGGTTTACGGTTTGGCATGGGATTACTAAGCATCGCTCTTCTAACTTTAGCAGGATTGCTACAACTTGAGCATTTCCCATCCGAGATCAATGTCACGTTATTTGCTCTAGTGATATTCGTAGAGAGTACGATTTTGTTGATCATCGTTATCTGGCCAACAGTCCGCCAAAATTTGCAACGATGGTTTCTGCCCTTGGTATTACTTTGGTTATTGCTAACACCTCTGCTCATAAATGCCTTGATGTTCTCTACTTTGACCAACGAGAAAGTTGTGGGGCCAGGTCGTTTGGGTATGGTCGATGTTGGATTCGAAGTCGTCTGGCTCTTCATCCCAGTTATTCTCGCGGGTTGGCAATACGGACGTCGTGGTTGGGCGATTGCCATGGCGACGCTAGTTGCCGGTTATGGGCTACTGGTGACAGCACTGCTTTTGAATGGTATTCCCGACCTGCAATTCTATGTAGTAAGCACTATCGGTTGGTTGGCGATGGTGGCGCTGCTAGGTTGGGTGGTCATGCGTCTGTCTGAGGCACAGCGAGCCGAACATGGGGCCTTGGTCAGAGCTAACACGCAGCTTGCCCAGCGCGCGGCTACGGTAGAGCAACTGACTGAAAGCCGCGAGCGCAATCGTATGGCCCGTGAGCTACATGACACACTAGCTCATTCGCTTACCGGCGTGAGTGTGCAATTGCAGGCACTCGACACCCTGTTGAAATACGATCCCGAGGCCGCAGAGGCGCAACTACATGAAACGCAGGCAACGGTTCGCAGTGGTATCCACGAGTCACGTCGAGCTATCGAAGCGTTACGGGCAACACCCCTTGAAGACCTGGGGCTTTCGGAAGCACTGCGGCAACTCTGTCGCCGAAACGCCGAACGTGCTACTATCAAGTATGCATGTGAGATCGAAAACGTACAGGCCCTTGACCCACTGACCGAGCAATCGATTTACCGCGTGGCCGAGGCCGCGGTTTCGAACGCCGAACAACATGCTGCTGCCACCGCAATCACAGTTCATCTATCCTGCCGACCCCATCCTCGTCTCGAAATCCGAGATGATGGCATTGGTTTCGATCCTGCAAAAACTCCCACAGATCGTTATGGGCTCACCGGCATGGCCGAGCGAGCGGACCTGGTTGGGGGTGAACTGCTGGTCGAGAGTCAACCAGGGCAAGGAACACGCATTGTCCTCAGTATTCGGGACTCATGAAGCTCCACCTCATTGAGCGCGGAGTTCCACGTTCTAGGTTCTGAGTATGACACAGTAAAGTAATGAAGATTCAAGATTGGCGGAATGTAGATATCGAATCTCCAATCACTAATCTCCTCCTCCTCCTCCAACACCAAGCAAGTCACTTAAACCGCCATGATCCGAGTATTTATTACCGATGACCAGGATATCGTTCGCCAAGGGCTGAGCGTCATCCTCAAACACCAACCGGGCCTCGAGGTGGTGGGCGCAGCAGCCAATGGTCGGGAAGCCGTCGAGTCTGTACCCAAAGTTCATCCTGATGTGGTGCTCATGGACCTGAAAATGCCTGTTCTGAACGGAGTGCAGGCCACACGTGAAATCAAGTCCCGATATTCCGAGATAAAAGTGGTCGTGCTGACCACATACGATGCCGATGATTGGGTATTTGACGCCATCCGCGCTGGCGCCAGTGGTTACCTGCTCAAAGATAGCAGCAGTGAGGAGATCGTTGCAGCAATACAAGGTGCTGTGGCCGGTGAAGTTATGATCGATCCGGCAGTTGCCGGCAAGGTTTTGGCGGAGTTCAAGCGTTTGGCGGCTGAGGGGCAGGGCCGACCCAGGTCACAACCGCGGCAACAGCTGGATGCAGATGATGAACCCATCCTGGAAGCACTAACCGACCGTGAGTTAGCAGTCTTGCAACAGATGGCTCAGGGTAAGACCAATAAAGAGATCGCTGAGGAATTGTTTTTGGCAGAGGGTACGGTAAAAAACTACGTGAGCAACATCATGGGTAAGTTGCAGGCTAACGACCGTACACAGGCGACTATCTTTGCCCTGAAACGTGGTCTGGCTACGTTGGAGTAGGGGCCGTTCCTTTGCGGTCGCTTGCGGGCACCCACTCCGGATATAAGGATTCTTGCCGGGGCCATTTGATCGTAAGCGCACACATTAGTAATTTCGACATGGCGGGATTGGCATTTACCACGCGCGATGTTCCCATCCAGGCCTTGACCTGGCCCAGCCCTACCGGCGGCTATGATATGCAAAACAAAATTCGCCGTTCCTAGGGACTTGATATCACGCCTGTTAGCGTGTCTGCATTGCGCCAGGCACTAAAACGACTATGCGCAGGCGGACTTGTAATCACTGGGGTTGATCGCCCGGACCCTAGCGGTGCCGGGGAAGCACTTATGTTTTTCGGCCGACCAGCCTACCTTCCCACTGGTCATATAAGGCTGGCGCTACAAGCGCAGGTTCCAATTACCGTTGCAGTCGTTCGTAATGACGCTAACCATCTACATAGGTATGTGGTTGATGTGGAGACGACATTGGAGTTGGAGCAGAAGGGGGACCGCCAAGAGATGATTCTCCACAACGCTCAACGCGTTCTTGCCGTGCTCGAAACCGTCATCCGCCGCCACCCCGAACAGTGGGCGATGTTCTATCCCGTTTGGAACACAAAAATGCTTCAAGCCCCTCAAGATACAGGGGGTGTCAACTATGAGTGAACTCAAATCCCATACCAGAGTCAACGATATATTGCTGGGCCCCCTCGAACGACCGGCGTTGCAGTGGTCGGCTGCACAGATGCCGGCATGGGTCAAACCAGATCAGTTGACAGCTCTGGGGTCGGTAGGTGCGGTGGTCGTGCTCATCGCTTATTGGTCGAGCAACGGAAACCTGGTATTCCTGTGGTTGGCCACGCTAGGTCTTTTTATCAACTGGTTTGGCGACAGTATGGATGGCACACTGGCGCGCTATCGCCATATCGAGAGGCCGAAATATGGTTTCTTTGTCGATCACACCGTCGATGCCTTAAATATCGTCGTTATCGTTTTGGGGATTGCCTTGTCACCACTCATAATCTTTGAGATCGCGGCTTTTGTACTCGCCGGTTACTTGCTTATGTCGATTCTCGTCTACATCGAGACCTATGTCGAGGGGAAATTTAAGATCTCTTACGGCAAGCTGGGTCCGACCGAAATGCGGGCGTTTATCGTAATCACCAACACCTATGCATTCTTTTTCGGCATACCCTATGTCGAGATCGCTTCATCGACCTTCAACCTGCTGGATGTTTTAGCCGGCGCTGTGGGCGTCGCCTTATTCGGCATCTATATCGTGTCTGTGTTCCAGGGCGCGCGAGCGCTTGCTCAGGCAGAGTAATCAATCGGGTGTGTCCTAGATGAGTTATTGGCATGCCCTTGTGCTTCGTTCTTTAGCCAGATTGTGCATAAGGCCCTCCCAGAAAGCCTTGGGCTGGGACAAACGAAATGGAGGAAATAATTAATAATGAACGGTTATTAGTTAACTGTTAATGAAAGATGCAGCCATTTAGCGTTTGAGTCGTGAGAACGGTATTGGTACCACTGTGACGTTGATATAGAGCAGGTCCAGTAACAATTAAGGTTCTCTGGGATTTCGCGTGATGCGGATTTTCCTCGCACGATATCTAGACGTTTAACACAACCAGCCACTAGGTGTGGGGGCATCATCGACTGAAATTCGTGATCGTCACGCGAA
>PIVW01000360.1 GCA_003353825.1 Chloroflexota bacterium | reverse complement strand
GACTACCACATATAGTACTTGAAAAATAAATAACCACTATATATAGACTGCTGTTATGTAAACCTAGCCGGTTTTTGGTGCTTTACTTGACAATAATGACAAAATGGCCAAAGTCGAGTGAATTAGTGTGTGTGGTTTCCGGCGATGTTGCCAGATTGAAGCTTAGATGTCTTGTCTCTGGGTTGGGTTACAGATGAGTCCTCCAATCAGCAGGCGCAGACCCAGCTTGCCATCTGTTACACCAGACGAGTAAACTGCAAAGGACAAAGTACATCCCAGGTAACTGCCATGTTATTCACTAACAACTATGAGCATCCAAAGCGCCTTGTAGATAAGTAGACAAGGCAACCGACACAGCAGCTGTATCTTCTCAATAACTTGAGAGAACCACCCGTCCACGAAGGTGGACGTTCGACGTAGGTTCGTAGAACCCCGCCCCCAAAGCCCGAATTCATTCGGCGAGTGCCCCGGAATATTGAGAAGATACCAACAGATGCTAGACTCCCTTATTTACTTGTTCCTTGTTTACTTTGTAGGTTTACATCTGTGAAAATTTCTGTTTATGTGTCAACCTTGGTAGTTACCACATCTAGAATAGTATGCGAAGGAGCCTAATAAACTATGAGCCCACCATTAGTACATCTGGTCGTTGCTTTTTACGAGATTGAAGACACAGCCGACGCCACCCTAAAAGCGCTGAAAGCAGAACGCGAAGAGAAATGGCCAGGCATTTTAGAGTTGGCAGTGGTTAGGCGGGACGAAAAAGAAAAAATACACATCAAGGAGCTTGGCGACACCAGTGGCGGCAGGGGCGCGGTTGTTGGTGGAGCGATAGGCGCTGTGTTGGGATTGGTTGCCGGTCCCGCTGGCGTAGTAGCGCTTGGAGCAACCGGCGCCTGGATAGGTGGCCTGGCCGCTGCCACGACCGATACCGGTATCCCCAACCCTACACTGGATGAGATCGGTATGCTTCTGCAGCCCGGCACTTCAGCAGTTGTCTTAATCGTTGAGGACACCGCCAGCGATGCGCTTGAGGCACATCTGCTAGAAACTGGGGCCCAGGTCGTGACCGATTCTGTACACGCTGATATCGCCAAGAATGTGGGACTGGAACCTGCAGATGATGAGGATGAAAGCGGCGACTAATATGGCGAGAGCGATGGAACAGGGTTTGTAGTAAGCGCTTTAGCGCTTGTGGCGCCAGTCACAGCGCTAAAGCGCCTGCTACAATCTGTCAGGCCATTCTCACCACGATTATCAAAAAGTCAGGAAGAACCGACTCTGCCAACAACGCCATAGAATCGAAATCACCGAGATCATTGTGTTGGAGCATGAAGCTTTCGACACCGGCATGTTCGAAGGCTTTTAGTTGCACAGAATTCAACAGATTCTTGACACAGGCACGGTGCTAGTTTACAATAACGTACAAGTTATTGTTGTCAGCGTAATCGTGCGGGGCCAATCATAGCCATCGTCTCAGCAGGGCCTTTCAGTATCAACACAACTGCATGCGTCAAAAGATCAGCGGTCATTATGTGTCGTCCTTGCTATAATGGCAGTCGGCTGTTCATATGGTGCGTTATGTAATTGCGGGCAACGTGTTGCAATCGCTGGTAGTGGCTGATAGTGTAGATCGAACGGAGCTCCGCTAAAACTATAGTCACTATTCCGCACATTCGTTCATACTTCAATTTCCGTCTCTAATTGCAGTTACTCAATTGCTATAGAAATATGGCTCATCAACATTCATATCGTATCTTCTCAATCGGTAGGGGCGCACCCTTGCGGTCGCCCGTCGAGCAGGTGCAAAAGACCGTGCCCCTACCTCGAATTAGTGAGATGATACTTCATATCCATCAAAGATTGCGCAAATTACTCAGATTTTCAGTTTTAATCTGCGTGAATTGGTGAAATCTTTGATTAAATAAAGGTTGGTTTGGTAGTTACCCCAAATCAAAAGTAAACTCATTTTCATTCACATAAACACAATTATGGCACATCCATTACGTTTTGTAGCCCTTGGCGGCCTGGGCGATATCGGCCGCAACATGAACATCTTTGAATACGGACGCAACATCCTCATCGTCGATGCCGGAGTTATGTTCCCCGAGAACGATATGCTGGGCATCGACCTGGTTATCCCCAATTTCGAATATCTACGCGATAAAAAAGATTGGGTACGAGGTATCGTCATCACCCACGGTCATGAAGACCATACGGGTGCTTTGCCGTACCTCTTAAAAGAGATCAAGGCGCCGATTTATTCAACTCGACTGGTGCTTGCACTAGTCGAACGAAAACTTAAAGAACATTTCGGACGCTCCTACAAACCCGATTTGCACCAGGTCACGGCAGGGAACCCCATACATTTAGGCCCCTTCAACGTTCACGCGGTGCCTTTGAGCCACTCCATTCCTGACAGCATGGCGCTGGCCATCGATACACCAGTCGGCCGAGTTGTACACAGTGGTGATTTCAAGATCGATTTTACCCCACCTGCAGGTGAAGGCCCCGACCTGGCAGGGCTGGCAGCCTTGGCTTCACAGGGCACATTGGCGTTATTCGCTGATTCTACCGGAGCCGAAAAGGCGGGCTTCACTCCCTCCGAAAAGACTATCGAACCGGCCTTTGATAAGATCATGAGAGAAGCGCCCGGCCGCGTGATCGTCGCCAGCTTTGCCTCACAATTGAATCGCGTGCAACTGGTTCTCGATATCTCGCAACGTTATAATCGCAAAGTGGCTATTGCCGGGCGCTCGATGGTGCAAAATTTCGAGACCGCCCGTCGCCTCGGCTATCTTAAGGTCCCCAAAGGTACGCACGTTCGCCTGGAAACTGCCCGCAAGCTGGCGCCCGAACAGATCACAATCATGGTGACCGGTAGCCAGGGGCAGCCTGAAGCGGCGCTAGCACGGATGGCCAGTGGACGACATCGTGATATCACTCTCAACGACACTGATACCGTTGTCATCTCGGCCCACCCCATTCCGGGGAACGAGGAAGAAATTGGGCGGATGATAAACCGACTGGTCGAGCGAGGGGCAGAAGTCATTTATCCACCTATCGCCCACGTGCATGTATCGGGCCACGCCAGCCAGGAAGAAATGAAACTGCTGCAGGCCCTGGTCCGACCCAAATTCTTCATCCCCGTCCATGGTGAAAGAAGGCATTTACATTTGCATGCCCGTCTGGCCGAAGGGATGGGCATGCCACGAGACCACATTGTGCAATTGCTCGATGGCGATATCCTCGAGATCAGACCCGACTCCTGTCAGGTGGTCGGTCAAACGGCAGGCGGTTACGTTTTTGTCGATGGCACCGGTGTTGGGGATATCGGACCTCGTGTCTTGCGCGAACGGGATGCATTGGCCAAAGGCGGCTTTGTGACCGCCATGATCCCCATCCGCAAACACTCAAAAGAGTTGGCAGGCAAACCACAGATCGTCACTCGTGGTGTTCTCTATAGCGAACAATCTGACGAAAATCTGAAAAATGCACAAGAAACCCTGGAGCGCGCCTTGAAACGAAGCAAACGCAACAAGGGCGCACTACAAGACAGCGCCAGAGAAGCTCTTAGCAGGCACTTCTACCAAACCACTCGGCGCAGCCCAGTCGTCGTCGCCGTTGTAGTGGAAATAGAATGAAAGCCAAAATCAGTCAATCGCTAAACATTATAAAATACCCTTGATTTTGATAGATCTGAACTGCCGCTCCATCCCAATAAACAAGCCCCTGACGAGTGTGTTCAGGGGCTTGTTTATTGGGAACGAACTCAAACCTAGACGTTGACAGCGAAGGCGATCTTAACCGTCGTCTTATAAGCTACGATCTTGCCATTTTCGACCTTTGCCGTCATGCTCGTCACTTCGACACCGCTGATACCATGTAGGGTCTTAGCCGCAGACTTGATGGCTACCTCAGCAGCATGTTCCCAGCCGTTTTCTGATGTTCCAACCAATTCTATAACTTTTGCAACTCGCGCCATTACGAACTCCTTGCACGTGTGAAGATAGATGACTACAGAATATCTGCATCATACCGCACTCACAGTAACCCATCAAACACCACACCTTCCTAATCATCAAATCGTAGAGCGATTCAGGCCATATGGAAAAGCTATCCCTTTTGACAGGCCCGGCAACTGAGCGGTAGAATCGCAAGACACCTGCACCCATCATCCTAGCATCAGGAGCGATTACCATGTCTAAGCTTATACGTCATACCGGCCTTTTTTTCGAAGAATTTGAAATCGGAGACAGCGTTGAGAGTGTAGGTCGTACCATCACGGAGGCGGATATTGTCCAGTTTGCCATGCTCTCGGGCGATTGGAATCTAATCCATACTAATACCGAATACAGCAAATCGCAGATGACTGGCGAACGTATTGCCCACGGCCTGCTGGTTCTGTCGATAGCAACCGGCCTTGCCACACGACTGGGATTTATGGAAGACACAGTCATGGCCTTTATGAGCCTGGAGTGGGAGTTTCGTCAGGCCGTAATAATCGGTGACACCATTCGTGTACGCACCACCGTTGCAGATAAAAAGGAAATGCGTCGTTTGGGTGGGGGATATGTATGGATCAAAGTTGAGATCCTCAACCAGGAGAATAAAAAAGTGCACCGGGGAACCTGGAAGGTACTGATGAAACTGAAAGGGGTTGAGAGCTAGCTATTCAAGGTGGTTTATCAAGATTTCGTGTGGCCCTAGAGAACACGTGTTGCGTGTTGCGTGTTGCGTTCACTCACTTTCGAGAGTGTCTCTCCATTTAGCATCTGATACAAACGCAATTCGTGCCGTGGTGGGCATCAATTGCCGGTGATGATCGGCAGAAATGTAACATGTGGCGAAACGAGCCTGCCATGAATGTCCTGCCAGGTTGTACCAAAGCGATCATGTTCCCAAACGACCATGAAATTCGCATGACCGCCTACGATAGCAGGATCTGTACGGTCCATGCTTCTGCCGGCAATGGGTGCCGAAATCGTAAAGGGTGGGTATATGGTTTTATCTGGGAGCAGCCGGCGTCCCCAAATGCCGTAGGGCCCGGTCGTATTGCTGTATTGCTGCTGCCATGTCACCATGTACTGGCGCCCCTGCACATTGCAGGTGACATCCGGGTAATTTTCGTCGACGGCGGTTCCCCCGATATGATGGACACTATCGACGGTACCATTGCCATTGACGAAGCGGGCGAAGACGTCGTCATTATTGGGTGAGACCAGTGATTGCCAGGCGACCAAGTATTGATCCGCTTCGTGGCAGGCGGCGACGGCAGGACGATGTTCTTGGTCGGGCCATTCGGCAATAGGGAATTCACCGCCACCGAGGCTAGCACCATCCCCCCGCAGACGCGTGCCGAAAATATCAAGAACATTGTCATAGGTGACTAGATATTCATTTCGCGCCAGGTTATAGGCAACATCGGCATTGACACGGTTCTCCGTCAAATGCGTGGCAATGGTAAATCCGCCTCCGGGGAAGCCACTACCGTCGGCGAATATCCTGCGGCCACTGACATAGGCTGGAACAAACGCGGGCGTGTTGGTCCACACCACCATGAACTCATCCGATGCCTCCGCATAGACCACTTTGGGATTCCACTGGCTGCTGGACCAGTCTATAATTTTGAATTCGGGAAGCCCGGGCGAAGGAGGTCCGTTCCAAGGGACAAAGCGCCCGGATATATCCCAATTGCTGCCATCCCCAGCGACATCATGTGTCCATACCACCAGATATCGATCCCGAACAGGATCGTAGGCGACAGAGGGTTGTGCTCTACCCTTCGGGCCGGTGGCGATGGTAAAGCCGTCCTTGAACTCACCTTTGTCCGTCAGGCGTTGCGCGTAGATATCGCGTGTACCATTGCCCCAGGTATTGTGCCAAACCACCAGATATTCATGGTGTTTACGATTGTAGGCGACGGCGGGAAGGTGTTGTTCGTTTGCCAGCGCCGAAATGATTAACTCGGAACTTACAATACCTTCGCCATTTTGAGGGAATATGCCTAAGTTGCAGCCTACAATACCTTCAGCGTGGCAAATTCAAATAATTTATGATTTTCTCAGGATTCCTCCTGAATTTCCTTGAATTTC
>PIVW01000949.1 GCA_003353825.1 Chloroflexota bacterium | reverse complement strand
CCAGCCGGGGTGTGACCTTGATTATGTTATCTGTAGCCACAAGCATTGATGCGCTGGCGGTTGGCTTAAGTCTTAAAATACTGGACGTGTCTGCATGGATACCCAGTATCATGTTCGGTATTGTAACCCTGCTGGTTTGCCTGCTGGCTATGGCAGTCGGGGAACGCATTGGTAAATGGTTGGATAGGCAGGCACAGTTCGTCGGCAGCGCAGTACTCATCTTCATAGCAATCCGTATCGTCATTAGCCACACAACTTGACAGTCTGGGATTGCCCCGATTTAGTGGAGGAAAAAAAGTGAGAAAACGGTACACTAAATCGAGGAGACAAGACCATGAGCAAGAAGAAAAGCAGCTACACCGAAGCCTTCCGACGAGAGACCGTCCGGCTGCTAGAAAGCAGCGGCAAATCAGTGGCGGAACTGGCACAGGAATTGGGTGTTCACCCCAAATCCTTGTACCGCTGGCGGGCCAAATATGACATGGGCGGCAGCCCAACAGAAATAGAGCCGGGCAAGCTCAGTGAACTGGAAGCAGAGTTAAAGCAGCTACGACGTGAGAATGTGGTGCTGCGACAGGAGCGAGATATCCTAAAAAAAGCTGTCAGCATCTTCAGCCGGAGCCAACCATGAGCTATACCATCATTAACGCCCCGCGTGATCAGGGCAGTGTGGAAACAATGTGCCGGGCATTAGAAGTTTCGGTGAGCGGTTACTATGCCTGGCGTAAGCGTGAACCCAGTCCGCGCCAGCAGACTGATGCAATCCTGCTAGAGGAAATTCGCCGCATCCAGCAGGATGGACGTGGTTTGTACGGCAGTCCACGCATTCACGGCGCCTTGCAGAAGAAAGGTATCGTCTGTTCGCGCAAACGGGTCGCCAGACTGATGCGTCAGCACGGATTGAACTCCCGTCGCCGCCAGAAACGTCGCATCGGCACCACTGACAGCCGCCATAATCGTCCGGTTGCTCCCAATCTACTGGATCGTGATTTCAATGCCGATACGCCCAACCGGAAGTGGGTTGGTGACATTGTGGGTCTCTGGACCAGCCAGGGTTGGCTATACTTGGCCACAGTGCTGGATGTGTTCTCGCGCATGATTGTGGGTTGGGCCATGAGTGATCACCGCGATGAGGACTTGGTGGAGGCCGCGCTGCGGATGGCCTTGAGCCGACGCCGTATCCCGCCCGACAGCGGCCTGCTGCATCACACTGATCGTGGCAGCCAGTACACTGCTGACGACTATCTGGCTCTGTTGGCCGCGCGTGGCATCCAGGTCAGTATGAGCCGCAAGGGCGATCCCTACGACAACGCCATGATGGAGAGTTTCTTTAGCACGTTGCGAGCCGAACTGACGGAACTGGAAGTATTCCCGACACGGGCGGCGGCACGACTTGCTGTTTTCGACTACATTGAGGTATTCTACAATCGTCAACGGCTGCATTCGTCTTTGGGCTACCTCAGTCCGGCAGCGTTTGAGGCCAACCATCCAAACTGAGATTTTCTCAT
>PIVW01000019.1 GCA_003353825.1 Chloroflexota bacterium | reverse complement strand
TGCATAACAAGTCGCTGTTTCGCTTACAAGATAGTTTAGTAGCACACATGCTTCATGTCAACTGCCCCAACGGGGCCTCATTTTCCCAGCGCAGTCTGGGAACAATTGCTAGTAAGTTACGACGCTTACCTTGTCAACTTGACCGTTTGTTCGCTTAACCGGAGTCGATATTGCAGTTCCAAATTCGGTTGTGTCACCTTCGCGACGTTGGGGTGAGGCATTTCCGGTCGCCAAGCTTGCACACGACATACTTTCATGGCCGATTGATCTAGACCCATAGTATTGACACACATAACCAGTGGACCTCGAGAATCTAGGGCCTTCTCTTTTTCCTGACGTACTTGGCCGTGTCCCATAGTATAGTAAACGCAAATAACCGCAGGGTTGCGCCCGGATGTAGTTTTTGCCTTATACAGGTCAGGTGGAACAATGTAGATGGTCGGCTTTTTGGACAGTGGTTGAATCGTACAAGGTGCATTATAATGTAGGTCATATCACAGAAGTCTGGCACACCAGATCACCGTTTTTTGTCGGGACAGTTGGTGTCTTCTCGAAAAATGAATGAGCTTTCCCAGTTTTTTGTCCGCAATATCATTCCCGTATATTTGTTCTACGGTTTGGCTTTCTTTGCCATGGGACTGGCGCTTCTTTTAGCGGGAAGACGCACATCAGCCTTTCGATTTGCGGCTGCGATTGTGCCGCTGGCCTGGTTTGGGATATTGCACGGTGCACATGAATGGGCGGAGATGTTTCAGAAGATAGCGTCGTTGTCTCGAGGCTATGCGCCAGGCATCGCCGAGGAGATCCTGCGCATCCTGCTCCTGGTGGCATCATTCCTATTGCTGTTCGCATTCGGGATGATACTTCTGAGCGATGCTGAAATAGGTTTACGGCAACTGATAGTCCCCTTAACTATTCTGACCGGGATTTGGCTGGCTGGCAGCTTCGCTGCCCTGATTCTGTTTAAGCCCGAGCCTCAAGAGGCTGTGGCAATTTCTGATGTATTGGCGCGCTATGCACTGGGCATACCTGGCGCGCTGCTCGGCACCTGGGCGCTCATGCAGCAGCAGCGGACCTTTCGAATGCACGATATGCCCCAGTTTGGACGCGACCTGGTTTGGGCAGCTACAGCATTATTTCTTTACGGCGTCCTTAGTCAGGTATTCGTTCGCCAAACCATATTGGTGCCTTCAAATATCATCAACAGCTTCGCTTTTCTTCAATGGTTTGGCATTCCCGTACAGCTTTTTCGAGGCATTATGGCTGCAGGTCTGATCTTTTTCATGGTGCGCGCCCTCAATGCTTTCGAATTGGAGAGTCAGCGTCGTTTGGATGCTGCCGTAGCGGCACGGGTTGAAGCACAGAAGGACCAGATTGAGATGGAACGGCAGAACCGGCGTGAGATCGAACGCCTGTATGGTGAGGTGCAACGCCGTGAAGAATTGCTGGGAAATCTCTTACATCAGGCGGTTGAAGCGCAAGAGGCCGAACGGCAACGTATTGCACGAGAACTCCACGACACCACAGGTCAATCACTGACAGCAATAGGTTTGGGACTGAAGGGGCTGGAGGGGTTACTGGAGAAAGACAGTAAGGCAGTAGGTACTGCCAGCCAATTGGGCTCTTATTCCGTTGAAGCTCTAGCGGAATTGAGTCAGATCATCGAGGATTTGCGCCCCTTTCACCTTGACGATCTGGGACTAGCGCCGGCGCTTCGTTGGTATGCACGTATCTTTACCGAGCGCTGGAGGATCCCCTGTAATTTTAGCGTGCGTGGTGCTGTGAAAAGATTACCGCCAGACTATGAGACCGTCTTGTTTCGCATCAGTCAGGAGGCGCTGACAAACGTTGCCAAGCATTCGCAATCCACAGAAGCGGAAATTGTATTGGCCTTCCGCACGGACGAAGTGACACTGGAGGTGAAGGACGATGGTAGGGGCTTTGAATCGGAGGAAGTATTAAGAAACATCGGGTCAACGAAAGGCTGGGGCATCCTGGGTATGCGAGAGCGAGCGACGCTGGTTGGCGGACAGGTGGAGATCGATTCAGCGGTGGGGCAAGGGACCTGCGTCCGGGCTATAATACCCCTTATGATGGAGATAGAATATGGAGGAAGTAATGAAACTACTGCTAGTGGATGACCATGACATCGTACGAGCGGGATTGCGTATGTTATTCGCCAGTGAACCCGATATAGAGATCGTGGGTGAGGCGGACAGCGGTGAAGCAGCTTTAGATATGGTACTTCGTCTCGAGCCGGATATCGTGATCATGGATGTCATCATGCCCATCGTGGGTGGTATTGAAGCGACGCGCAGGATTAAGGCGCTCAGACCGGATACTGCTGTGCTGGCCTTGACCATGCATGAAGATGAGCAATACTACGAGGAGATGCTCGAAGCAGGTGCATCCGGCTATGTTCCCAAGCGCACGGCCCCCGACGATCTTGTCTCAGCCATTCGAATCATCCATGAAGGGGGCGTCTTTTGGCATCGTCCCTGATCTGGGCAGGGGTATGATCAGCATCGATCGGTGGAAATCCCCAACCCGATGCTTGGAACCAGTAATCAGCTTCCATCTCTGCTAAAGGGTGGTGCAGGCTCGTGACATTCACCACATTGGTTGACAGCTACGGTAAAATCGTGACCCGTGGGTGCGTGTCCATTTACGGCGCTTTCGGCCTTGAGTGGCGGGCGGGAAAGGTGGCAGTCCACACAGAGCACACCAACTGACAGATGTTGATGGTGGCTTTCATCCTGAGTGCCAGCCCGGTGACAGCCAGCGCAGAGCGCGTTTGTGATCACTTCCTGGCGAGTATGTTGGTTGTGCACCTCATGACAGGCGATGCAATTGATCCCAACCTCCCCGTGTCGGCTCGACTCCCATTCCAACAGGGTGCTCGTATGACAATGGCCGCATAGTATTTCAGAATCAACGACCATCATGTTTTCGTCAGGGTGGTCGGGACGATAGGGTCCATGGCAGGCCTCGCAACTTACCCCAGCTAGCACGTATTGCCCAGTGTTGGTATCATAGCCTGTCGCGTGACAACCGAAGCACTCCCCTGGTTGCTCCACCCCCTGCAAGTAGGTCTGAAATATGGGGTCGAAAGAGGCCTGGGCATGGGTGGTGCCTGACCACTCCTGAAATTCCTCTTCGTGACAGGCGCGACAGCGATCCGGGCTCTGATAACCACCCGCAAACGTTACGACACTAGCGTCCACCGTTGTTAAACCGCTGAACAGTGGCGCAAGCAGCACTGTAAGTGATAGTGGGATGAGGACCAGGGCTATGGCAACACCAAAAACGATCTGGCGGTGATATGGCCTCCAGTCCCGCCGCGTAAACCTGGTCATATGTGTGAATGCCGGATCTCAGGCAATTGCGATCCCGAATGTGGAGGAAAAAATAGGCTACATTGCCACGTCGATAATGACATAATAACATGAATCAAGCAGGTTGACTAGGGATTGGGAGAGGCGAACACAGGGTAATCGCGAGCTGTCAGAAAAGAGGGGAAAGGGGGGTAATAACTCTATCGGCGGGGGATAATTCAGTAGTAGTGATCGAGTCCCGTCGCCCCCGTATCCGATAGAAAAATAGCTAGTTCTGGTGGATTCTGTGGATGCGACTCCTATCCTGCCTGTGTCATTCCTTCGGTTGCACTCAGGACAGGTCTGAGCGGGTTCGTGAAGCCAATACACATCGAAAATTCATCGATTTTAATGAAGAAATGCTCAATAATAAGTCAGGTAGTACCGCATTTGAACTGGGAGTTCACTTTTTGCGACGATTTTTATGAGTTTGTAGTAAGCGCTTTAGCGCCGAAGCGTGTTGGCTACAGCGATGAATCGCTTACTACAAACCTGTTCGGCTAAGGCTGCCACTGTACCGGTGTGTAGATCTCGTGTCCCACGTAAAGTTGGATACTCTCTAAGACTGTATTCTGGTCACTGTCGGTCGTTGTGGCAGTGATGGTATGCCAGCCAGCGCTCAGATCAAGTACGATGATCTGTTTACCCGTGCCCAGTTCTCCATCTCTATTGGAGTGCCAATGCACAGAATCTGCCACTGCTGAGCCATCTTCGGCATCAAAACCAAAGGCAGAAATCGACACGGGCCAACCGGGTGTCACAGCACTGCCGTCGTCGGGGCTGGTGATGATGAGGACCGGTGCTTTGGCCGAGACTGCAAAGGGGCCGCTGATATCTTCAGCCGTGTGCACATCATCGCTGACCTGAATGCGCAACATAGCTTGTCCTGTTTCCGGCCATAGCGATGTGTCCAATTCGGTGGCTGAGCCTTTCAGTGCTATCCCCATCGGTTGCCATGTTGCTCCACCATCGGGGCTGAACGAGACCTCCGACACCAGGTTATCACCGTCACCATCTTCTGCCGTCCAACTGACAGGCAGGCGTTCGGGTATCATCCCCTGCACGGGCTGCAAGTTGACGGTGGGGGCGTGTGCACTGGTTTCTAGCGAGAAAAGTTCGCCATCACCTGACAAGATGACGAGACGCTGCATTTCAGGTTGATCAGGTACCATCAAGAAGAGACGAGCGCCACTCTCTTGATGATTGCCTTCAGACAATCCAAATGAACGCTCGTAGAGGGTGCTACCCCCTGCATCCAATAGAACAAGACGATACGTTCCCGGCCCATTGCTGGAGGTATAGGGGCTCAGTTCGCTCGCAGGATAGCGGGTGATAGGCCGTAATTGCACAGCGCCTGTTTCGGCGTCCACGCGACCGGAGATGATCATGATGTTGGCATCATTCGCTATCGCCGTCTGTACGACCGGCATACCGGCGCCGATCCTCAATGCGTCTCGCAGCATCATGTAATGGGTGGAGGTCACCCACTGTTTGCCACTGCAATAGGTCATCAGCTCGTTTCTGGATCGCGGGCCAATCACCTCGGGGGGATTGGCGTAGACATCCAGACCATAGGTGTGTCGCACATCGCCATCGTCGATCTTCGGTTCGCCACGATAGTGGTGATAGGGGCCGTCTGGATAACTGGGCCAGCAGCCGTAGACATGATTGAGGCGTAGGTTATGCCCCAACTCATGTGCTGCAAGCCTCTGTAAACGATCACCACTTCCCCCAACCTCGACCCAGGATGCTTCGCCGTTCCCATCAGCCTCGCTGCCCATCTCACCCATCCCCCGACCCCAGGCGAGTACATGATCTCGTACCACACCCATGATAAAGGTGTTTGGTTCAGTGGCAAAGTTAGGATGCTCAGCTGCCAAATCATCGAGTGTAGGTTCTTCATCTATCCAGGGCACAAAAGCCCCGGCATGAGGGATGAGATCGACTTCGGCAAGCGGATACATGGCTAGCATCAGCTTATCGATATCTGCGTAGTCTTTCAGGCTGGGGCCATGTTCCTCCTTACATTCGTGCTCTTCGCAGCCATCTCGGACCTGGATGATTTTGATATGAAGGGGAGGTGATTCTTCCACTATCAGTTCTTCGCTGCGGTCATTGTTACCGTTATTTGGATCGACGATATCAGAGGAATAGACATGGCCTGTTAGCTCTAGCTGACCTGCTTTTGCCAGCCAACTGGTCGGAAGTAGACAGTTTATACTGCTTTTGAAGTTGTCTCGCATCGACTTGGTTGTTTCAAGAACACCATAGGCAGTGACTGTGTTCGAGCAGGGAAACTGTGCGGGTTCCAGTCCCACGCCATCCAGTTCGGCCGAGAGATAACCCTGGACATTGTTCACCACATGCTGGAAACCTGAGACATACAGCCGGGCCCAGGCAGGCTTGCCCGAGATCAGGGGGACGGTGTTGCTAAGGCTTTGAATCGACTGGTTGACTTCCATATCAAGCAGGCGCAGGTCTCGCTCCGGCAAGGTGGGTTTATCGCCGAGCGTGACAGTGAGTTCGTAGGGATAGGTGGGTGAATAGCGCCAGCCGCTGCTGCTCTGCACCCGCACAAAGTAGTCGCCATTGATCACAGCATCATGGCTGAGTTGGGCGCCAGATGATTTGATCTTGTTCTGCCAGGGATCGAAGAGCGTGATCTCGTAATCGGGCGCATAGCCTAGCAGGCTAACGCCGATACGTTGGCCGGTTGATGCTCTAAACTTGTAAATATCAGTATCCCACGACCTGCACAGATAGGATTCGACAGTTGTGGTGCTTCCACCTGACAATTGGCTGGCGAAGCCGAACGAATCGTTAGGTTCGTAGCTGTCTGAGCAATCGAACTTGTAAGCGGTGAGCTTATAAGGTTGCCTGGGATCGGCGCTGCCTGTGCCGGCAGTTACCTTGATCAGCAACGTCTGGGTTTCACCGGCTACAAGAGAAGCGATGACGGTGTTGTCTTGGCCTGTAGCGACGCCTTGGGCTGCAACGGTGTAGCCATCATCACGGAGGATTTCCAAGGCATAGGTTTCGGATGGGTGCTCCATCTCGACCTGGAGAATGCGTAGAGCTGTGGCGCCGGGGGCGATTTCAATTGCGTAGTAATCGACATCCTCTTGAGAGCAGACATAAGCCTCAAGCGTATTGGGCATGGGCTTGGCTGTCCAGATGGTGTCGTTGGTTTCATAGCCGTCGGGGCAGGCGATGCTGCGGGCGGCGCTCAAAGCCGATGTGTTGCCGGCCCCGTCTGTCTGTGTGGCAGTGACATTTCGCGCCCGTACATCGATGACGACACTAAACTTACCACTGCCATCTGCCACCGCCTCTCCTTCGAAGAGGAGGCTTTCGTCCCAGTAGTCAGAGAATAACTCGACCTTATTACCTGGCCCGGCCATCCCTTCGACGCGATAAAGGCTGTTGGCCAGCGCAACCGAAGTGATCTGTGGCGGTTGAATGTAGCTATTTCCACCATTTTCGACGATGATGCCATTATCTTCGTTGTTGCCGATGGCGTTGCGCGTTATCGTATTGGCGTCGGTATTGACTCCATCCACGCGTACGCCATCACCATAATTGTACATGATGCGATTGGGGATATCGTTGTAGGGACCGATCAGTTGATGATGTGCGCCCTGACTGAGATAGATGCCATGTTCGACATTGGCCAATCCCTTCTGTTCAATACGGTTTGTGCCGATGAAGTTTGCCAGAATCTGGTTTTGATGGCTACCGCTGGAGAGGGCATGGATGCCGTGATCCCCATTTCCGGCGATGAGGTTTCCCAAGATCGTGTTGTTTCGGCCGCCATTGATCTCGATACCATTGTCCCAATTGCCCAGTATGCTATCTCCTGCTGCATTGACACCAATTTGATTGCTCTGAATGAGATTCGTGTGTGTGTCAGCGAAGAGAATCTCGATTCCGTTTTTCTGGTTGGCACTGATCAACGAGTTGGTGACACTATTGTCATGCGCTCCGTAAGCGATTAAAACGCCATTCTCCTCGTTGGCGAGGCCGTAACCGCCCGTTTTTCCGACACCGATCTTATTGCCAGTTGTGGTGTTGTTGGCGGTTGAAGGCCCGCGCATTTCCAGGCCATTGCCCTTGTTTCCACTGATCAGGTTGTTGGCAACCACTGAGTTGTTAGCGCCATTGTCCAGGCGGATTCCGGCCTTATCGTTGGGGAGAGCGCTGTCGCCCAGATAATTGGTGCCCACGAAGTTATTGCGGATCAGGTGGAGATTGCCAGCGCTGGCGATGATGCCATGTTCGCCATTGCCGGCGATGAGGTTGCCACCACCCTCTTCATCGATACCTATGGTATTACGAAAGGCGTCGTCATCCAGGGCGATGCCACTGCCGCCGTTGCCTGCATCCTCTCGACCTTCGTCATCCAGGCCGATGATATTGCCGATGATGGCATTGAGCGTCACATCATCGCCGCTCAGGTAGATGCCGTGGCCCTGGTTGGCGCTGATCACGTTGCCGTCGTAGTCTCCTTTGGCGCCGATCTGGTTTTGTTGAGAGCCCCATAACAGGCTTATGCCATTACCGCTATTGGGGCGATGCGCATTACCGTCGGGTCCAAGACCGATGATGTTCCCCAGCACCTGGTTGTGGTGATTGTCTACGATGAACTGTATGCCGTCACCGTTGTTGCCGCTAATCACATTCCCCAGACCTGGTGATGTGCCACCAATGACACTGTGGCTCGCCCGTACGACTTCGATGCCCATGCCATTGGCCTTGACATCTCCGGCAGGACTCATGCCGATATAGTTACCCTCAATGACGCTCTCCTGTGCATCGTCATCGATCGTGATGCCACAGCGTTTGAAGCCGGTGATGCTTAGACCCTTGATCTCGATGTTGTCGGCGGAGATGCGGAATCCACAAACATCGCTGTCAAAAGTACTGCCATTGATCTCGATCGCAGGCGCCGGGATGGCATTGGTGCTGTTCGAGCTAAGGTTTTGTTTCTGACTGTCACCATCGATGATGATACGATCTTTTAATAAGACAAACGATGCAAATGAAAGATCGATTTTCCAAAAGTCGTTTGCAGCATCATAGCCACTGTCGGTAGTGGGGATGTTGAAGTCGATGCGAATCGCCCCCCTGTTGTTTGCAGCCAGTACCGCTTCCTGCAACGAGCAGTGGTTGCTTGTACAGCGAGCGGCATCTACCGTATCGTCGGTCGTGTTCACCACCAACACCTGACCTGGCGTGGGGGTGGGCGGTTTTGGTGTTGGGGTATCGGTAGGGGTCGGCGTAGGTGTGGGGGTGTCGGTGGGCGCGGGTGTCGGAGTGAAAGTATGGGTGGGGGTCGGTGTGTCAGTCGCCGGACGTGGTGTTGGCGTATATGTTGGCGTTGGTGTCGAGGTGGCCGTGGGGGTGTCGGTTGCTGTTGCCGTCGGCGTCGGCGTCGGGGTATCGGTAGCCGATGTGTTTAGATCGATTCGTAGCGAGTACTCCTCGCTGCTCCAAGCGCCCTCCTGTCCATAAACAACGGCTCGATACTGGCCCGATACGGCAGCGATGTGCGAGATAACCTCATCCACATCGCCTGAGTGTGAGGCTGTGACCAAGACACCACCGTCGGGGTGCAATAGTTGCAAATTGTAATCGGCAGGAAGATTGTACAAACTGATATCGATGGTCTCACCTTGAGTCACATCGAATTTAAACCAATCTTCATCACCGCTGAGGCAGATATAAAGTGCATAGTGCGAGATGTTTGTCTCGATGGTCGCCGCCTGCGCAAAAGTCTCATTAGGTTCGTAGCTGTCAAAAGGACAGGACGGTGTCGGCGTCGGTGTGTGTGTCGGAGTGTTAGTCGGTGTATAGGTGGGTGTGCTGGTGGGTGTCTCAGTCGGCGTTGGTGTAGGAGTAGGGGTGTGTGTTGGGGTACGTGTTGGTGTCTCGGTAGGCGTTGGCGTGGGAGTAGCTGTGGGCGTGGATGTCGGTGTTGAAGTGGGCGTGTCTGTTGGCGTATGCGTAGCAGTAGGCGTATCTGTTGGGGGTATGGTCAAGTTGACGCGAAGCACATATTCTGTGGTGCTCCAGGCGCCGTTGTAACCGAATACGTGTACATGATAGGTGTCTGAAGAAACCGCAACATATTGAACACCCTCATCTGCTGTCCCCCCTGACGCAGAACTTGCCAACAAGATACCATTGGAATCATATAATTCGAGATCGTAATCCGCCGGTAGGTTATAGAGGCTGACATCGATGATTTCACCCGCACTCACACTGAATTCATACCAGTCTTCATCGTCTTGTGGGCAAATGTAAAGACTGTATATCGAGATATCTATGGGGATCGGAGCCGCCTCGACCATGCTATCGTTGGATTCGTACATGTCGTAAGGGCAAGAGGGATCGGGCGAACACACCACCAGTTGGACATCGTCAATGTAAAAACTGGTAAAATCCGCACCATCGGTCGTTGCCCGAAAGCGGATGCGAATGGGAGCACCGAAAAAGGTGGGGAATTCAACAGGATCTAAATCGATTGTAGTTTTGAACCAGCCACCTGTTGAAGAGCTACTCGATAACTCCTCGAACTGATAGATCTCTCCCTCCGTGTCTATCACTTCCATATAAAAGAGATCGTCAGCGCCTTCGCTTTCTTGTGTGTAAACGTACCACCAAAAAGATAACGTTGCGGATGTAGCGTCAGCCGCTAAGGTTACATCTTGATAGAAGCTGTGGTTGGCGTTGTCTTCACCGCCCAACACGCCACTATTGCTGCCGGTATGTGCCTCATAGGTGGCGATCCAGGGGCCACCGGCGGTTGTCCATGCGCTGAAATCGCTCTCAAAACTGCCATTGGCAATGGCGTCGCTGCAGGCATCGGTCGCGCCAGCAGTTGTTGCGCTCGATTCGGCCAACGAATCATGCGCAGGCGCGACGAATACCGTAACCAAAAGTGCCAGAATAACCAGAATGATCGTGAATAAGACACGGTTATGTGGATGCGTAGGCTTGGTCTGCATGGTTAACTCCTCAATATAGTAGGTGCTGATGTAGGCAAGGCTGAACTGATGGTCACTTTCGCGTGTTCAAAGACTCTCCGATTGATCCGAGTTCACCCGCCCATTTCTTGATAAATGCGACCAGTTCCCGGGTCGATTGCAGGTAAGCGGATTCACCACTTCGAACGTTTTTCATCCACCTCCGCCAGACAGCCTTTTCATTGAAATAAATCGTATCGGCTTCGCCGATGAGATAAGTGTGTGGCCGCTGATAGGTGACCAGGTAAGCGAGCGACATGCGCGCTCGCACACTAGGGGTGACTGGAAGTACGCTCCCAGATATATGTATTTGCATTTCCCCGAATAGGTTGATCTCCAGGGTGGGAGACATTGGCCTAAGTCCTAAGCGTAGTTAGTGTACACCATTATACACAAGATAACCACGGAAGCACGAAAAAAGGGCCGAAGCGTATGCCTCGACCCTTAAAATGTTCGATGGTCCAGTACTGACATGAAGTGTTTGACCATCGTCTACGGTCATTTGGTCTGAAAAACGTATCTTCTCAATAACTTGGGGGAACTAACCCGTCCACGAAGGCGGACGTTCGGCGTAGGTTCGCAGAACCCCTCCCCCAGAGCCCGAATTCATTCGGCGAGTGCCCTGGAATATTGAGAAGTACATCTATTATTTCCTAATGTCCTTTCCTGCTCAGCCCAAGGTTTTCTGGGAAAACCTTATTCTCAATCTGGCAAAAGAACGGAGCACATGGGCATGCCAATAACTCATCTAGGACACACCCAAAACTATTGGGGCTCTTTCGGAATTTGTGTGACTCCAACTAGAAAGGCATGATTCGTTAGCACACGCAACACGCAACACGTGATTTTCCAGGACCACACGATATCCTATTGAAACCAACAGTGACTCAACGGGATTTTGGATTAGTTGCAGTTCAACATTCGCTGTAACCGCAATTGATACACTTCTTGCAGCCTTCGATATACATAACAGATGCCTGGCCGCACTCCGGACAGAGATCGCCGATCTGGTTGAGGGGAAGTTCCATCTGTTCGGATGGCACGGTGGCCGGCTTGGCAATGGCGTGCAGTTCCGCTTCGTCGAGGTATGCGGCCAGGATCTGAGCAATGGCATCGGGTAATGAGCGCACACGTTGGGGCCCGAATCCTAAGGGACGGCCTCCGCCAATTCCGCCAAGCTGATAGGTAACCTGTTGAAGCCTTTCGGTGGGGCTCAGAGGGCTGGGCATACGAAGCAAATAACTGATGAGACGACCTAACGATTCAGAGACAGCGGCGACATCCGAGCCGGCTTTCCCAACGTTCAAAAAGACTTCAAAGGGTTCATCATCATCTGTACTGTTTACGGTGATGTAGGCCGTGCCCAATGGTGTAGATCGGCGATAGGTAACGCCAGTGAGGTGATTGGGGCGACGACGTCGGGGTGAGATAAGGGCTGGGGCGGGTTCGACTTCGTTTGCCAGGTCTACCGTAGCCACGGCCGTTTTGGCTTCAGCAGTCGCCTTGGTTTCAAGAACGACATCCTGGCGGCTGCCCGTTACATACACTGTCAAGCCTTTGCACCCCAACTCCCAGGCATTGATATAGGCTTGTATTACATCTTCTACGGTGGCGTCAGGGGGGAAGTTACAGGTTTTGGAGATGCTATTATCGACAAAACGCTGGAGCGCCGCCTGCATGAGCACATGTTCGTCCGGTGTAACATCTTGACTGACGACAAAGGCATGGAGTAAAGGCTCGGGTAATTCTTCGACACTTTGGCATGTGCCACTATGCAAGATCTCGTCGATGATGCGCTGGCGCTGGTCACCCACGATATCGGCATCTTCCAATGCTTTGAGGAAGTTGGGACTGACATAGGGAAGGGCGACATCTCCTTCAGCTTCTTTGACATAACGCGTGTAGGCGAGGGCAAAGACAGGTTCGCAACCATAGCCTTCACAACCGGTAACCGTCCCGATTGTGCCGGTCGGAGCGATTGTTGTTTGGGCGCCATTACGTATGCCATGTGATGTAAGTCCTACTATAATCGTGCCCCAGTTGAGATGTGGACGACCGAAATCATGGGTGTAAGGTTGTAGCGGTGTCGGAGGTTCCCACTTGAGATCGGTAGGATCGTAAATAGAATTACGTATGGCAGGGAAAGGTCCTCGATCTCTTGCCAGTTCGATGGAACTGCGCATGGCATGGAAACGCACGAATTCCATAACTTGTGCAGCCAGTTCTTGCGCCTCATCTGTTCCATAGCGGATGCCTAACCGGTACATGATATCGGCAAGGCCCATGATTCCCAAGCCAATACGCCTGACTCGATGTGCGGCTTCTTTGAGTTGAGTAACCGCCGGCACATAGGCATTGGCTTCGACGACGTTATCAAGAAAATGGGTAGATGAGGTGATTGTACGCTCAAGGGCTGCCCAATCAATCGTCCCTTCTTCAGTGATGTGTTGCGCTAAATTGACAGAACCCAAGCAGCAGTTTTCGTATGGCCCTAGCCACTGCTCACCGCAGGGATTGGTCGCTTCCAGATCATAGAGATGGGGGACAGGATTGGTGTTGTTCGCAGCATCGAGGAAGAGCATGCCCGGTTCACCGTTGCGATGGGCATAAGTGGCGATTTTATCGAATAAATCTCTGGCCCGCACAGTACGCATAACGGTACCTGTGCGAGGATTGAGGAGATCGAAATCCGTGTCGGCTCTGACCGCTTCCATGAAAGCGTCGGTGATCCCTGCTGATATATTAAAGTTCGAGATATTCCCTTCCTCCGACTTGCACATGATGAACTCCTCTATATCGGGATGATCGACGCGCAAGACAGCCATATTTGCACCTCGACGCGTCCCCCCTTGGGCGATCACACCAAACGCCGTGTCGTATGCTTCCAAAAACCCAACAGGACCCGTAGCGATACCTGCCGACGTCATCACCGAATCACCTCGAGGCCGAAGCCGGCTAAAGCCGAAACCATTGCCCCCACCCGTCTGCTGGATTAGGGCGGCGTTGCGCATGGTCTGGAAGATACCATCAGGATGCTTGCCCATGTCATCTTCGATAGGTAACACAAAGCAGGCTGCCAATTGTCCTAAAGGTGTGCCGGCGCCTGTAAAGGTGGGCGAATTCGGGAAAAACCGCAGGCTTGTCAGGAGATCATAGAACTCACGAGTTGCCGGCTCAATTTTCCCCCCCAGGTCAGCTTCTGCGTTTCCCAGATGACGCGCAACACGGTAGAACATCTGTGCAGGCGTTTCTGTAGCGGCGCCGTCCAGGCCCTTGCGCAGGTAGCGGCGACGAAGCACCTCCATACTGTTAGGTGATATGTGGATGTGGGCATCCTTGACGTAGTCGGGATAGCCCTTGTCAAGGATGGATGTGCCTGTAGGGGGTGTCATGCCTCGTGCTCCTCATATTGAATGGTAATCCTCTATAAGTCCTGTTTGCTACCGTGGAAGGCGCTCGCTGATCGCATAAGAATTACAGCAACAAACAATGCGTGTCAGCCATGCAGCGCTATGCCAGATTTGACACTGCAACGATGGCATATCTGTTGATGTGCGCGGCTATCAGGCTCTACCCATCAACCGGTCAAGCTCTGCTCGCACCGATTCTAGATCGCGCAGATCCATATAAACGGTGGCAAATCGAATATAAGCGACCGGATCGATTTGCTTTAACCCATCTAAAACCATGTTCCCCACAATACTGCTGGCGATTTCCGCCCTGCCCGAACCATAGACATGTTCCTCGATCTGATCTGCCAATTCCTCCAGACGCGCCACCGGGACCGCGCGCTTGGCACTGGCCACACGCATACCATTGAGCAGTTTAATCCGGTCAAAAGGCTCACGGCGGCCATCTGTCTTGACGATGTGCACTGCCGTATTGATCTGCTCGTAGGTCGTGAAACGCTGGCTACAATTTGTACATTGGCGACGTCGCCGGATACCGTCACCCGATTCACGGGTATCGACTACGCGCGATCTTTTGTGATCACAATGAGGACATTTCATCGTACACTTCGCTATGCTCTGTCCGAACAGCTTCCCGCATCAGACAGAGACGAAAAAAGACCCGAAATTGTCTCGTAGCTAGGGTATCTCTACGCTAATCAAGTCTTTCGGCTTAAATGCTAATAGATGGGGGGAAATAGTTTGATGATACTAAATATCATGTTGGAAACTTTGTATACCACAATATCTAGTATAACACTGTGGATAAGTATAACACACTCAAAACCATGAAGCAAGGCGATTTTTGAAGAGTACGGGTAAATCGCCAATGATTTTTAAGGTTAGAATCTGAGGAAAAGGGGGTTTTAACCTTAACGCACACCCTACCCATCACGAGAGCGTCTGGACGGCGAGAAGACCGGACGCTCTACTTCATTCGCTTGCTTACTGGTCGCGGCCGCGGGCACGACGCAGGAAGGCGGGGATATCGATATCCTCAGGATCATACTGGCGAGAGGGGAAGTCGATGGTCTTAGAGGTGGCCGGCTCCTGCTGAACCTGAGTGGAATCGAATCCCGTTGCAATGACCGTAATGCGAATCTCATCGTCGAGGCCGGGATCGATGACAGCGCCGAAAATGATGTTGGCGTCGGGATGCGCTGTACGGCGGATGATCTCGGCCGCTTCGTTGACCTCGAACAGGCTCATATCTTCACCACCCGTCACATTGAACAGAATACCCCGGGCGCCGTCGATGCTGATATCGAGTAGTTGCGAGTGGATGGCTTCTTCTGCCGCCTGTTGTGCTCGGTTTTCGCCACGGCTGCTGCCGATAGCCATCAGAGCAGCACCACCCTCACTCATAATCGAGCGAACATCGGCAAAGTCCAGATTGATCAAGCCGGGGATGGTGATTAATTCACTGATTCCCTGTATACCTTGTCGCAAAACATCATCTGCTGTGGCAAATGCTTCTTGCACACTGGCCCGTTTGTCGACGATTTGCAGTAACCGATCATTGGGGATGACGATCAAAGTGTCGACATGCTGTGACAAGGCTGCCACACCGTCATCGGACAACTGCCGTCGCCGCGAACCCTCGAAGGTAAATGGTTTGGTAACAACACCAATGGTCAGTGCGCCAGTCTCGCGGGCAAGCCGTGCGATAACCGGTGCGCCACCTGTACCGGTACCTCCGCCCAACCCGGCAGTCACGAAGATCATGTCGGCGCCTTTCAGCACCTCTTTGAGGTCCTCGGCCGATTCTTCTGAGGCCTGTTCGCCCATCTGGGGGTCACCACCGGAGCCAAGGCCTTTGGTGATCTTATCGCCGATACGAATCCGTAACGGTGCTTCGGCCAACATGAGCGCCTGCGCATCTGTGTTGACGACGACAAACTCGACGCCCTGGATACCCTCGGTGATCATGCGATTGACGGCATTGCTGCCACCGCCACCAACCCCAATCACTTTGATTTGGGCCAGATTCTCGACATAGGCACGGGATGAACTACTCATGGTTACGATTCTCCTCACGGTCGAAATGTGTGCACAGGTGATAGGCACTGGGGGAAAGGCACAAACTCATCAGCATCATACCCTGATGCGTGCAATTTCCCAAACGGCGGTTTGTGTAGTGGTAACTATTGCTTAAATGGTGATATATAGCCAGAGGCTCATGATCTTGGAAACAGTGCCAGGTGACATCGTTTAACGATTAATTGGCCTATCCTGGCAAAAGGCTTTGCAACCACTGGCGCATGCGGGGCGTCAGTGGTGAATTGCGCCGCGTGCTCTCGTAGGGATCGTGGCGTTGGGCCCATAGCAGAAGCCCGAAACCACAGGCATTAGCCGGGGTCAGCCACTTACGTTGCGCATTGCCGATGCTATTAGGCGACCCCGTGCGTACCGGTAAGCGGAAAATGCCCCGGCCCATCTCTTTGAGTCCTTGAAGCTGTGCCGATCCTCCCGTCAAGACAACGCCGGCCGACAACATGCCATCGTAACCAGATCGCCTGATCTCACGCAGGATCATTTGTAGAATCTCTTCGCTCCTCGCTTCCAGTATCTCGGCCATAAACCGGCGGGAAATTGGTTGAGACTGCGTGTCGCCAAAGGAAGAAGCACTGACAATATCATCTTCAGGAATCCAATCGGGTAACGTGTGACCGTATTGGATTTTTAGTTTTTCTGCTGTGTCGAAAGGTGCGCGCAAGCCCATGGCCAGATCGCGTGTCAGATTATCTCCACCGACATCCAATACCACAGTGTGCCAGACTGATCCGTCGAGATAGAGGGCGATGTCAGTGGTCCCACCACCCATATCGGCTACTGCGACGCCCATCTCTCGTTCATCGTGGGATAGCACTGCCTCGCCGCTGGCAAGGGGTTCGAGTACCAATTCATCGATGGCAACACCATTGCCTTGAATGCATTTGATGAGATTATTGAGTGCTGCTGTGGCGCCGGAGATAACGTGCGCATTGACCTCTAGTCGGTAGCCGTGCATGCCCACCGGTTCTGTAACCCCTTCCTGTTCGTCGACCGTAAAGGTACGAGCGATGGTGTGGATAATCTCGCGATCACTGGGCACAGGTATGGCGCGTGCTGCATCCAGAGCACGATCAACATCGTGGCGGGTAATGCTACGTCCGCGAGGGATAGCCACCGCTCCTGTGCTGTTATGAGAGCTGATATGGCCGCCAACGATGCCCACGTAAGCGCTACGTACGGTAACGCCTGCGATCTGTTCCGCCCGTTCGATCGATTCTGTGATCGCCTGGGTGGCAGCCGACACATTGACAACAACCCCCTTGCGGAGGCCCTGGCTACGAGTACTACCCGCGCCAATCAACCGCAGTTGGCCTTCTGGCGTTGTTTCTGCAATGAATGTGCAAATCTTGGTTGTGCCAACATCTATGGCAGTGATGATTTCAGTCACGATAGGGGGTTTTTAGGGTATAGGTGCTACTAGCGCCAATAAGGTCTCTCGTAGCGAAGATCAACTTCATGTACATCAGTGCGTTCTTGCAGAACACGTTTGCGAATAGATTCCCAATTCGCCAGTTTGTCGTCCATTGCATCGGCGGTGCCGAGATAGACTTGCCAACCTTCGGGGCTGATAAAGTAGAGTCCGAAGGGCTGCTGGTATCGAAACATAGTTACCCGGGGCAGGCGTTTTGTGATGTGTTGGATCGCTGTCATTACCTCAACATCGATGGTGCGGCCATCCTTACTGGCAGCAGAGTCATCGTCGATTAGTTCAATCAGACCTTCTCTGTCGTCGGCCGCAGGGGTAATGAAACCCTCTCTGTCGATCCAACGCCTCTCGCCTAAGACTTGATATTGGATAGAAGGCTCACGTTCGATCAGGCGGATATGTACTGACGCCGGAAGTTGTGCATCTACAACAGCATCTCGAACATAATCGAGCGCTATGAGCCTCTCACGAACCTTGCCCGGATTGACAAAGAAAATGCTATAACCATGAATGCCTGCCTGTTTGTAAATCTGGTGGGCAGGTGTGTAACGATTATTTTCGACATGAGCAGAGTATACCCAAAAATCGATACTTGCAAAAACATATAGGGTGGCAGTAATAGCAACAATAAGCAAGAACATAGCTGCGAAATGTGAAATATGCCAGGATCGATGCTTAGCACGATGCAGCCAGGCAAAGCGCTGGGTCTTGCGAGCTCGCGCACCTTTGCGTTTTCCCCTAAACAGCCTTCGGGGGCTGAGAACCGGCACAGATGGGCTGTTGTAACGACGACTACTCGCACGTCGCTTCGATATAGACTTATTTCGCCGCTTGGGGGATGTGCTCTCGCCTGTCATTTCTGTCACTGTGTTTGTGGGTTAGGTATCGGTAAGGCGGTAGATCTGTAGACCGGTAGACCGGGATGTGCCGGCAAAGCCAATAGTGGGGCGAAATTTACCTGGTTTTCTGGTGTTCAGGTTTCCTGGTTTACGATACAACACATGATTCTATGCGAACGTTGTGCGGTTTCGAGAGACATCGGCGTGTCGTTCGAGTGCTAACTCGACGAGCTTATCGAGTAAGGCTGTGTATGACATGCCTGATGCCGCCCATAGTTTGGGATACATGCTGATACTGGTGAAACCTGGCATCGTGTTTAATTCATTCAGGTAGATCTTGCCGCTGGCATCATCAAGCAGAAAATCTACACGGGCCAGCCCACTGCTGTCGACAGCACGAAAAGCACGGACCGCCATCTCTTGGATAGTTGCGGTCTGCTCCTCACTGATCGGTGCCGGAATACGCGCATCACTGGTGCCATCGATATATTTGGCATTGTAATCGTAGAAATCATTGCCAGGTACGATTTCGCCGGGGATCGAGGCGATGGGGTCGTCGTTTCCCAACACTGATATCTCGATCTCTCTGGCATTGGCCACCCCCTGTTCGACTACGATCTTTCGGTCAAATAAAGAGGCTTCATCCATCCCAGCCCTTAATTCTTGCCTGTCAGTAGCACAACTGATGCCCACACTCGACCCGAGGTTAGCTGGTTTTGTAAACATGGGATAGGCGAGCGAGTTTTGCAAATGTTCAAGTACGTTTTCAGGATTCCCTTGCCACCCGCTACGAAAGACCACGGCCCAAGGTGTTTGCGCCAGGCCATGAGCCTTGAATACTTCCTTTGATATCGCTTTGTCCATCGCCAAAGATGAAGCCAGCACACCACAACCCACATAAGGAATCCCGCTGAGATCGAGTAAACCTTGCAGCGTGCCATCTTCTCCGTAGGTGCCATGTAACATGGGCAGAATCACATCGATACCGGCCAATTGTTTGGGGCCCGGCCAGAGTGATGCGTTCTCGGCCGCGTCATCACCACACACCAGCGTTTCCAGCGGATCGCCCTCGAAAATCCATCGACCCGATTTATCGATACCAATGGGGTGGATATCATAACGATCTCTGTCCAGCGCTTCCAGTACAGATTGTACGCTCATTAGGCTTACATCATGTTCGCCAGAACGGCCACCGAAAAGTACGCCTAACTGGAGTTTGTTTTTTTGGGGAACGGGAGGGTTCGTCATATCAGTTCTTCGGGGGTTGTCGAGTATCCGATTCACTGCGGCGGTTTGGAACTCTCAGCACATCTATCATGTTTACAGGGTGTCCTGCCATTCGTGGTAAGGTGTCATGTGGGTAGCGGTTCGAGTCGGGCCTGACTCTGCCAGTCGCCAACAAGCTGGATTTCTGGCTCGAGGACGACACCAAAGCGGTCGTAGACCTTAGCCCGAATCAGGTTCATCAGATTAACGACATCATTGGCAGTGGCATCACCCTGATTGATGATGAAATTGGCGTGTTGCTCGCTGACACTGGCGCCGCCGACCGCTATTCCTTTCATTTCGGCGGCCTCGATCAATCGTCCGGCAAAATCACTTGGAGGATTCTTGAAGATCGAGCCAGCGCTCTTATCTAGCGGTTGGGTTCGCCGGCGATGGTCGATGTATTGTTCTGCGCGAGCCTTTTCGTCGCCACTCGAGTCGGGCGAAAGCTGCAGGGTTGCGTTGAGCACAACTGGTCCGAAACCTGGTTTTGCGACAAGGGGTTTGATGCGACTACGCCGGTACTGTAATTGCAGTGCGGCCGCCGAGCTATCTCGCACAGTACCTTGTGACCACAGCCTTGCTTGCTGCAGTGTATCGGCGATACTCTTTCCATGGGCGCCGGCGTTGCCGACAACGGCGCCGCCCACAGCACCCGGCACACTGACAGCCCACGCCAGTCCAGCCAGATTCCGTTTGATTGCAGCCCGAGCCAAACCGGCCAATGATGCCCCGCTCTCGGCGGTTACACAAAAGGGTGAGGCTTCACTGTGGGACCAATCGATCTGGCGGCATTGGTTCAGGATCACCAGAGATGAAATGCCGGCATCACTCACCAGTACATTGGAGCCCCCACCCAGCAGTAGGAAAGGAATGTTGTAATGATAGAGTAGATTAAGGGCAGTGACCAATTTCTCGGATCGATTGACTGATAGGAGCTTGGCCGTCGGCCCACCAATGCGAAAACTGGTATGCGACGCCAACATATGATTTAGCTCGATACCATTGCGCCCGCAATCGCCGAGTTTCTGCCACAACTCGCTGGGATCTGTGAGGTTACTTTGCATCATGGTAGTTGGTTTTTCAAGCAGAGGGTGTTGCGATTTCTGACGTCTGTAGCCAGCGCAGAAGCTCTGGCCCAAGTTTTGTCGCTGTCCCTGCGCTGAGGATAATCATGATACTATTTGGGCCGACATGTTGCTTTAGATGAAGTAGTACGTCATCTAAAGAACCGATACTAGAGCCGTCTGGGTGGCGACTGCTGGCGACGACTGACTCTGGCGTGATATTGGCATCTTGGGCTTCACGGGCAGCATAAATGTCCGTTATGATGAGATGGTCGGCTGCCGAAAAGACGCCTTCGTAAGCAGCCAAGAAGGTTCGGGTACGGCTATACGTGTGTGGCTGGTACACCGCCCAAATCTCGCGGTCGGGATAAGCAGCACGCGTCGCCGCCAGAGTCGAGCGAATCTCTGCCGGATGGTGTGCATAGTCGTCGATCACCAGCACACCACCCACCTCTCCCTTGATCTCGAACCTGCGTCCTGCCCCCTTGTAGTCGCTGATATGCGACACCGCCTTATTCCAATCGACCCCAGCCAGTTTGGCAGCGATCAAGGCGCCGGTACTGTTTAGAACATTGTGTAATCCGGGTATCGCAAGGCGTACTGTTGCCACATCGTTCTCTGGGGGTACAGTCAATTCGTAGGATGTCTCAGCCGCAGAGATCTCGATATTATCGATCTCATATGAGGCGCCATTGCGTGTGCCATAGCCGTGGCGGGAAGCGGTTACAGTGGATCGCGCATTCAACTGTCGCACTGCGGGATCATCACGACAGTAGATAATCTGCCCATCGGGTTGCAGATTGGCAAGGAAATGCTGGAATGCATCTTCGTAGATCTCACGGGTCGGAAAACAATCGGGATGATCCCAGTCAAGGCTGGTCAAAACGGCGATATGGGGTGACAGGCCTAAGAAGGCATAATCGTATTCATCTGCCTCTATCACAAACCATTCGTTGCTGCCTGCACTGCTCATACCCAAGCCGGGGATGTCGCTACCAATGATGTAACCGGCATCGATTCCCCCACTTTTCAGCAGCAGCGCTATCATACCGGTAGTCGTTGTTTTGCCGTGGGTGCCGGCGACTGCTATCACTTTGCGTCCGGTAGTCAATGGACCAAGCAACGCTTCGCGTTTCACGACGGCAATGCCTGCCTCCCCAGCTGCAATGACCTCGCCATTAGAATCAGGAATCGCCGATGAAATCAAGACCAGATCTGGCAGGGCGGGATCGGTCTGGCGATGTAAATTCTCTCCCTCGTGGCCGATAGTGATATCAGCCCCCATCGGCCTCAAACTCTCGGTGCGAGGTGAAGGAGAACGATCACTGCCACTCACCTGAAAACCCATTTCCAACAGAACTTTGGCAATTGGGCCCAGCCCCGTACCACCAATTCCCACCAGGTGGATACGGCGTCTGTCGCGCTCAGATGCTGGAAGTTGAAACAGGTCCTGCCAGTTCGATTTCATGAGTCTTGGTATAGAGGAGGATGTGATGACCATTATTTTCGCACCCGCAGAACGAGCATGACGACGACCATGACTGCCCAAAAAACAGGTGGCGCCACATAAGGGGGCAACCATGCTGCGATGGTCTCTGCGAATGGCGTTAGGGGTAAGGTTAACCAGCCGGTAGCAGTAACAGGATAATTGTTGACATCCTGCAGCCACCATAACGTACCTGCGATTAGATAACCATTTAGCAGGCCGACCAGCACGTTGAGGATGAAACCTTTGCCACCTCTAGCCGGTTTACCAGGAAATGCCAACGTACTGCCCGCATAACCCGCAAAGAGAACGAGAATGAAAATCAGGCTCAGGGTTATAGATACGAGATGTTCCTGTGTCCTCTGATCATAAGAAGTAAGATTCAGCTGAGCGGCAATGGTATCGAAAAGTTGAGGCAGGTAAACAATGCCGAATTCGGTAATGATAAAGAGCAAACCAAAGATCAGCGTGGTGATGCCCAGTTCCTTGGGGTAACCGCGCACGAGCGCGATTCCGACAAAGAACAGTAAAACGGTTAGCCAAAGGATTTCCATCGGACCCATGGTGTTTATCCTCAAGCGCCTCTGGCGTTACGTGCCGCCAGTATGACGATAATTATGATGGCGAGAACAATCGACCAGGCGCCCAACGTGCTAATAACGAAGGCAAAGGGCGCCAGTACAATATCGAAAGTCGGCCCCAATATCTCGAAAATCGCGTCTACAGGGTTTGTGGCGCTGAGTTCAGGTAAAAGAGAAGCGGTGCCGGTTATGATGGGGCCAAACACGTAACCCAGCAGCAGCGCATTAAAAACACCGACAAACAACCCCAAAAAGGGCATCTTTCGTGGCCGGATGTGATTGCTAATCAGAAAACCGACGAAGATCATCAATAACAGAATGAGGAACAATGTCAGTTCCTTGTTTGCTTCTGGGATAAAGGGTCCTTTGTCGCGAGCTGCTGACATCACTTCGGCCAGTTTCTCTGCACTGAAATCGCCGCTGAGGATGAGTTGGATCCCACCACTAAGAGCAATAGCGAAGATAAATGCGATCGAGTTGATGATGCGTATGGTGACATCGCCCAAGATTTCCGGTTGATAAATCAATACGCCACCAAGAATGAACAACGCCCACACGAGTTCGGCCCAGAAGCCGCGTTTAAAACCATGATAGGCAAATATGCCTAACACGATTAAAAAGAATAGGATGACTTCAACAGGTATTGTCATGGCATGGTAACCCTCTCTGTGGCCAGGTGGAGGATAGCCTGGGCAATACGGTCGGCAGCGTCAGGTCGCGCCAGAGCGGCACTGGCGACACTCATGGCGGCCAGTCGGTCTTCGTCATGAACGAGTTCTAGAATTGCGGGAAGAAGCAGTGTATCCATGTCGGCATCATCTACGATCACGGCTGCGTTATGGTCGGCCAAGTAGGCAGCATTGGGAAATTGATGCCCGCCCGAAATCGGTAAGGGTACGAGGATAACAGGCAGGCCGAGTGCAGGAAATTCTCCCAGAGTCGCGGCTCCGGCTCGGGCAATCACGATATCGGCCGCACTGAGGGCGGTGATGAAATCATCAGCTAAATAGGGAAATACACGATAGCGCTGAAGTTGTGCCTCCGTGAGGGCAGAAGCACGTTTTTGAGCGACTGGCCAGTCAAGCGTTCCGGTGACGTGAATAACCTGAGCATGTTGCAGCAGTTCCGCTAACATGGCGGCGACGGCAATGTTGATAGAGCGGGCGCCGCGCGAACCGCCGAAGATGAATAGCGTGGGGAGGTCGACCTGAAGATCAAACTGAATTCGAGCATCAGTTCTCGAAATCGCACGTTCGCGTAATTCCTGCCGTATGGGGTAGCCGGTTACAATAGCCTTGTCCGGGAAAAACTCGGCGACCTCAGGAAAGGTGACGGCGATCAAAGTGGCGTAGCCTGCAAGCCGTTCAACGGCCAGACCCGGCGTGACGTCGGGCAAATAGATCAAAATCGGGATGTTGCTGCGACTGGCTGCCCATACCACAGGGGCACAGACATAGCCGCCGGTCACGAACACGACATCAGGCTGCCAGCTCCGCATCAGTCGGCGCGCTTGCATGCCCCCTCGTAAAAGAAGGGCGCTGTTGCGGACCAACCGTACAGGATTGGCGATCCGAATTTGTCCAGCCTGGATTGGGCTGAACGGCAATCCGGCGCGGGTTGCAAGTTTGGCCTCGACGCCAGCAGCAGTGCCGGCGTAACGAAATTCAATGTGCTTAGCGGCGTCGGACAGAACGGGCAAAGACGCTGCGGCGACGCCCTCGAGGGCGGCGGCGACGCTCAGAATTGGGTACACGTGACCGCCGGTTCCGCCGCCAGAGACGAGTATACGCATGAAGATCAATGCCTTCCTCTCCGCCACGAGAGATGTTCAATAAGATGCCGATGGCAGCGAGATTTGCTAAGGTGCTGGAGCCGCCATAGCTAAAAAATGGCAGGGGGAGACCCGTGAAAGGGAAGGTCGCCGTGATCACGGCGATATGAACGAACGCCTGCAAAACAAGCCAGGCGGTGATGCCAAAAGCGAGCAGCGTGCCAAAGCTATCGGAAGCGCGCAAAGCGATGCGCGTGCCTCTTACTGCAAAGAAAAAGAAGAGTGCGAGAACGATCAAGCCTCCGATCAAGCCTAACTCCTCACCAACAACAGCAAATATGCTATCAGAATGGACAGCTGGAAGACCACCAGGTTGTTTATGAACACTCTCGGCCAACCCCGCTCCAAACCAGCCACCCTCGACCAGCGCCAGAATACCTTCACGGACGTGGAAATTGGGACTATTGAGGGGATCGGCAAATGAGGTGACGAAAACCTTGATTCGTTCCTGGGCATGTGTCGATTGTGTCATTACCAGTCCGAAGGTTAATCCACCCATGAGTGCCAAGATGCCCATTTGCAAGAGATCTGCTCCAGCAATGAAGAACATGGCAACCGCTGTTATGGTGATCAGCAATGAGGTGGAGATGTCGGGTTGGATCACGATCAAGCCCACCATAAGGCCCAACAAGATGGCAAAGGGCGCTAAGCCATAGCTAACTTTACGTAAGTTCTTTCCTTTTGAAGATAACCAGGCGGCGATATAGATAATGATAGATATTTTGGCAATTTCTGAGGGTTGGATCGAGCCATTGATAAATTGTCGTTGGGCGCCGAACCGAACCGAGCCGATCAGCAGGACGCCAACCAGGGCCAGCAAAGTCATACCCATGATTGGAATCGCCCATTTACGCCAAACACGGTAATTGATATTGAGCATGATCAACAGGCCGGCGATGCCGATCACCGTCCAGCGTAACTGTCGAGTGAAATAGTAGAGTGCATCTCTGCGGTAAGCATGAGCAAAGGCGTAAGATGAACTGAATAACATGACCAGGCCAAAACCGATGAGCACGGCGATAAGAATCAACATCACGTAATCGAATTCGGGTTGCATGGCTTTGTTGGCACGTCTCATAGTTCAGATTCCGACTGGGTTGGGGGAGGGTGTAACACTAAGTTAGTTGTTTGACAAGATCTCGGTAATGTTGCCCGCGGGCAGCAAAATCGCCGTAGGCATCGTAGCTGGTGCCGCCAGGCGACAACAACACGACATCGCCCGGCCGTGTAAGAGTAGCGGCGAGTTCAACCGCGTGCTGGAGGGTTTCACCTGGATAGATTTCTTTTAGATAAGCATGGCGGGGGATGGGATGGAGTGCCTGTTCGATCACTGTTGCAGCCTCACCAAAGGTGATGACAGACCGGGCTCGTTGCTGAACCTTGTTTGCCCAATCACCCCAAGGCAGATGCTTGTCTCTGCCACCGGCCAACAGGATAAGGGGCTCTTCAAAGCTGTTGAGGGCGGCGATTGCTCGCTCCGGCGAAGTGGCAATACTGTCATTGATCCACATAACGCCTTCGTGCAGGCGGACGACCTCAAGGCGATGTTCAATACCAGAAAAAGTTCGGATAACCTCCGCCAAGGTCCCAGCATCAGCACGTGCGGCTGTTGCCAAACAACAGGCTGCCAGGATATTCAGCCAATTATGCCGCCCGCGTAGTCGAATCTCGGAGATAGGCAAGATCGGTTGGGTGATGCCCTGCTGGCGGAGCCAGATGTGCTGGTCTTCAATCCAGGCGCCTTCATTTGCTGGTTCTGCACTCAGGCCAAAGGTCTGTATCCGGCCATTGAGTCTGAACTCACGCTTCTGCTGTCCCGACCCTGCCGCTATACTCACACGCCCGGTTTCAGCCCAGGCAGCTGTGACTGGGTCGTCGTGGCTGAACACGGCAACGTCTGCTGCTGTCTGAGACGCTACGATTGTGGCCTTGGCGGCTGTATAATGAGACATAGAAGGATGTCGGTCCAGATGATTCGGTGTGATATTTAGGATCGCTGCGATGTGGGGGCTGATGCCGTGCCCCTGTTGCCAGGGAAAGTTGCCCGGAACTGAGGTTGGCTGTTCAGACCAGTACAGTAGTTGAAAGCTGGAAAGCTCCATTGCCACCCGGTCTTCGGAACGGATCTCGTGCAGATGACTGAGGAGCGGTGTGCCGATGTTGCCACCGAGCCAGGTTCTGAAAGTGCATGCCTCGACCATACGGGCGGTGAGCGTTGTCGTCGTGGTCTTACCACTGGAACCGGTCACACCAATGATGGGCGCCGGGCAGTGTTGGGCAAAAAGTCTGGGTTCGCTGCTGAGTGGTAGGTTTCGCTCCCTTGCAGCGATGAGAAGTGGGATATCCTGAGGCACGCCAGGACTGACGATGATAGCGTCGATGTCGGCCAGCAGATCGGGGGTTTGCGGTCCCAGATGGGCTTGCACACCCAGTGGAGTCAGGTTTGCGAGCGATTGACGCAATTGCTCGCAAGATCGTAGGTCGCTGATAAGAACGGTTGCGCCACGTTCGGCCAACCATTTGGCTGCAACTGCGCCTTCGCGTGCGAGTCCAACAATCAATATGTTTTGTCCGGCAAAAGGATTGTTTGACATTCACGTGTTGCAACTTTCCTGTTGCAGGTCGTGCGCGTGTGGTGCTAGAGAGTGAGCGTTTACAATAAAGCCAGAGCAATGCCGAGCATGCCAGAAAGGATTCCTATGATGAAAAAACGTTGTGTGACATGGGTCTCAGACCAACCTGAAAGCTCGAAGTGGTGGTGCA
>PIVW01000359.1 GCA_003353825.1 Chloroflexota bacterium | reverse complement strand
AGCAGGTGCTCAAACATATGCGCTCCTTTGTGAATTGTTTGCGTAAGTTTGCCACCTGTCCCACTTTTGGTCGAATTTCACTTCGCCCTATTTATCCGCATTGTTAAGGTACAGCACCGATAATGCCTACATCAGGATAAAGCTCGCGCAGAAGATGTGCTACCTCTATGCCTGTATTCTGATCGAACTGAGGCTGCCCTTCGGTGCGCCTAGGCAATACGATGTCTACAATGGCCACATCGGGCGGCGGAGAGCTGGTGGTTTTGATGACTTCTTCCAAACTGGCGGCAATTGTTACCTGCATGTTTCGTTTGCTTAAGAAGTCACGCAGTGTAGTCCGAACCGTCCAATCATCTTCGACCAGTAACACTTGTAAAGGATGGGTCATATAAAGTGCTCCCAAGAACTTGACGGTGGATCTTTGAGGCGATTAATAGACTCCCCTGAAAAAAGGGTCTAAACAAACAGTAAAAGCCGAGACAACAGCAAAAATGGTGGGGTTTGGACGCGTGTTTCCCGTAAAACCCTATGTTTTCCTCTGCGATCTCTGCGGTTAATAGGCTTTTTTCAGTGGACTCTTAATAGTTATATATAGGAGGCGCGTTAAGGAGGGCAGAGTGATGGAAAACAAGGGCGAGATCTGATTCCCGAAGGACCAGACAATGGTTACACCACACATTCAACATGCTGCGTATATCACTAGATTATCCCATATTAGAACATCCAGCAATGATCCAGATCATCTATGAGGCATAAGAAGTCGTATGAAAGATTCTTGAGCTGTCGCCAGACGTGCTCGATGTCATAAAATAACCCGAACGGCCGCGGCCGTTCGGGTTCAAAATCTTTTTCTATCTGACAGAATGCTAAATGATCTTCAACTCCGGATCAGACCGGAAACTAAGGACACTAACCTGCGCCGCAAGCTGCCGGGCGAGATCGGCAAACGCCTGCGAGATCGGTGAATCAGGATAGGCGATCACCACTGGTTCGCCCACGTCCCCCCCTTCGCGGGCGTGAGGATCGAGAGGCAGACGCCCGAGGAATGGCACCCGTAGTTCTTGAGCGGCTCGTTCGGCGCCACCATGGCCAAAGATCTCGTAGCGTTGGCCGGTATCGGGGGCGATGAAGTAGGACATATTTTCGATAATGCCCAACACCGGCACCTGAAGCTGCCTCAAGGCCGCCAATCCACGGCGGGCATCCGAGAGCGCCACATCTTGCGGGGTAGAAACGATGACACCACCGGTTAGGGGCACCGATTGCGCCAGGGTAAGTTGGGCATCGCCGGTACCGGGGGGGAGGTCTACGATCATGTAGTCCACTTCTTCCCAGGCCACATCGGTGAACAACTGGCGGATGGCCGAATGCAGCATAGGTCCGCGCCAGATCACTGCCTGGTCGGGCTGAAGCATAAAGCCCATCGACATAAATTGGATATCGTAGGCTCTTGCCGGGATCAATTTCTGATTTTGGGGTTCCGGCATCTGTGACACGCCCAGCATTTGGGGGATATTGGGGCCGTAGATGTCGGCGTCGAGCAAACCAACTTTTGCACCTGACTGCGCCAGGGAGATGGCCAGGTTGACGGAAACCGTGCTCTTACCGACCCCGCCCTTTCCGCTGGCGATGGCAATGATATTCTTGATGGGCAGTTGCAGCCGCCCCGAAATACGGTTATCGGCCCGGACATTGGCATCAAATCGAACATCAACCTGGCGCACGCCCGGCACTTGCATGACGGCGCCGCGTACATCATCTTCGATCTTGCCTTTGAGGGGGCAGGCCGGTGTTGTCAACATGACCGTGAGGCCGACAGTGCCATCGTCGATCTCCAGATCGCGGATCATATTCAGTGTAACCAGGTCCTGGTGTAGTTCAGGTTCCTGGACGGTACTCAAGGCAGCCATGACGGCTTGTTCAGTGGGTTGGGTGGTCATATGAATATCCTTAAAATTTTGGTGTATGGGAGAGTTAACGAACCGAATGAATTCGTCGCTGAAGTTACGAAGCCCCCTCAGGGGCTGTTTTCAGGCGAAGAGCTGGCGTCTGATGTCGCTTTGTCCGTTTAACCAGGGATTTATCTCGTTGGGATGTCTCTACACGGGGAAGGGAAGTACGCGCTCTTTGGCCAACTCGGCTGCATATCCCATTGCGGCATGAATTGAATCAGTGTTCAATGATGGATAGCTTTGCAGGATATCGTCAATCGAATTGCCTGCAGCGAGATTATCCAAAACGACTGACACCATTATGCGCGTATCTTTGAAGCACGCCTGTCCATGACAGACGTTAGGATCAACAGTTATATGATTCTGCCAATACATATCTTGATCTCCAGAAAACTATGCGATCACTTGTCCTGTTGTACATCCTCTATGACATAACCCGCCACACGGCGTCCCAGTTCGACAGCGAAGTTGGTGCCACGATCCCAGGGGTAAACCTGGCTCATGCTGGCAAAATAGAGGCCGGGCACAGGTGTGCGTAAAGGAGGGATGTTTTTGGAATGATTGACAGGAGGGATGGGCTGGGCGTACCTGGTTTTGAAGAGCCAGGAGTCCTTCACCCAACTGGGATCAAAGTCAGGGTTGAACCGTGTGAGTGCTGGCAGAAATTGCTTGAGCAGCTCCTCTTTGCTTAAGTTGAAATAGGCATGGCCGGGATCGAGGTAATCACCCATATAGAGGATGTGATCCCCACCAAAGTGCTCAGACCCGATAAAATTGGTGTGCTCGACCATGGCCAGGAAGGGAAAGCCTGCTTCTTTGGGGAGGTTGTGCCAGTAGTAGTTGGTGAGCTGGCGGTCGAGGGTTACAACCATGACCACCGCGCCCATCGACTTGAGCGCTCGCAAACTGGCAGTATAACTGTCAGGCAGATCTGGGGCTATTCGAGCCATCACTGTGGGTGAACTGGTTGAGATCACCGCATCGAAGGTCTCGCTAGCACCGTCGGTCATCACAGCGAGCCCAGCATCGGTGCGCTGGATAGCTGTCACAGGACAAGCAAGCTGGATGTTGGCGCCTCTAGCGCCTAAAACATCGGCCAGCTTATTCAGAAATGCCTGAAAGCCACCTTCAAACGTACCCAAACGCGTGGTACGCGTCTTGATCCGGGCCCAGAACCAGGCCATGTTGACGATAGCATAGTTCTCTTCACCGAATTTGCCGACGAGCAAGGGTCTCCATAGGGCTTGATAGAGGTTCATGCCCACCCATTTTCGTATCCAGGCGTCTGCCGTCACTTTTTCTAGCGGCTTCCACCAGGGGGTGAGGCGAAGATAGAGCCCCGCCGATCCGAATCGAATGAAATCAAAAATTGAGAAATTACGAAGTGTAAATTTGGCAGCTTCGGGAATGGAATCAAGTAGCTGGAAGGTTCCGTCGTGGTAGACTGCAGTATAGGGGCGTGGAAAATGAACCTGATCGCTCCAGCCCAATTCCTCGATAAATCCCAGCATGTAGCTGTCGCTCTGGAACCAGTGATGGTAATACTTTTCCAGGGTCCAATCCCAGTGGGGCGCCTTAAAGCCTGCCGCCAGCCCCCCGACCTCTGCTGCTGCTTCGAACAGTGTTACCTGATGGCCGGCCCCTGTTAGATCATAGGCTGCAGACAGCCCTGCGATACCGGCGCCGACGATTGCGATTTTTTTGGGCATAACGCTCTTAGTTCAAGTCTTGCAGTCCTGGCAATTGTATCGAACAGATAGGACTGAAATCGAACGGGCAAAAAGTAAAGAACAGGTTAGAGTTGGGCCGAAAACTTCTGAGGCGGATCCTATCGCCGTCAGGCCCGGGCAAGACGAAATCAGGAGCGGGGTCACTGATGATAGGTAGCGCCACGATGCAAGCTAGAGGGAGCGATCCGATGGGGCGCCTTTGCCCGCAAGGTACTTCTGCATATCCGCTAGCGCAAGGTCGTATAATTCGGCAAGATCCTCTTCATCTCCTTTGAATTGCATCACACTCTGGATAGCGCAGGCTTCACAACCACGCATGAATTTATAACTACCGCTGTAGCATTTAAGGCAACCATCCAAGCGGATCATTAGCAGACAGAATGCAAGATTATCCGGATCGGTTTCCGGCAACTGCGACACGCGATCTATCAGGGCTGTCCATTTTTCGCCGCGTAACTCGCGTAAACAGGTGATGAGAGGTGAAGGGAAAAGAACTTCTGCTTTTGGGTACATGTAAATGGTTAAACGAGTTTGAGTGACAATAGGTATCTTCTCAACAACTCGGAGGAATCAACTCGTCCACGTAGGTGGACGTTCGGCGTAGGTTCGTAGAACCCCGCCCTCAGAGGCTGAATTCATTCAGCTAGTGTCCCAGTCTATTGAAGAGATACGAAAAAGGTTAATCTAATCGTACCAGCAACATCAAAACTGCAGTTCGATATTGCCTAGGGATAATGGAATCATCTCGCCACCATCATCTTTGAGGGCCGCCAACAGGGCTGCTTCGTTGACTTCGAGTCGTTCGCAAGCATCGGCGACGGTTTCACCCGGATCGACCGCACAGCTCTGGCAGCCTCCCATGTGAAAACCGCCCAAGATTCTGTCAGCATCAGGATGGACGGTCTGAATCTCACCAATGGTGGTTTTAGGGCCGATTTCGATCTGCCCAGATGCTTGTTTGATCTCGAAACTCAACTGTTTCCTCTCAGCTTCCTGCTTATCTGCGAGCGTCTCAAGCTGAGCTGACAACTCGTAGACATGGCTGTTGGTACGTACAAGGCGTCGTGTGACATCCTGGAGTTTGCGCTGCGTCAGAAACGCATAGGCAAGCGCAAACGCGGCCAGCACAATGGCGACGGTGGTCATGTGTGAACCTCCTGAGATCAAGGTCTCGGCGTGTGTGGTTACCGGAGTCTTGATCCAACAATGTGTGTTGTGTTTGTGTAAACTATTTTATCCGAACGTGTAGGAACTTTCAGGTGCCAATATCACACAACCGCTGGATGCTTCTAAGATACAACGGTACTGAAAGGCTTTCACGTCGATATCGATATAGGGCCAGGTACCGTAATGACAAGGGATGATGGTCTCTGGCTTGATCAACTGCACGGCCTTGATGGCATCGTCCGGTCCCATGGTGAAATTGTCGCCGACAGGAAGAATGGCGACGTCGATGGCATAATCGGCAAGCCATTTCATATCATAGGTCAGGGCTGTGTCGCCGGCGTAGTAAACGGTTGCACCATTATTGAAACTTAGCAGAAAACCGGCAGGGTTACCGCCATAACTGCCATCGGGCAAACCGGAGCCATGGTGAGCGATGGTCATTTTGCAGCGGCCAAAGGGGAACTGATTGCCACCGCCGATATGAAGGGGATGGACGTTTTCGACACCCTGGTTGCCAAGCCAACCCACGATCTCGAAATTGGCGATGACAAGTGCTCCGGTGCGTTTGGCGACCTCGACAAGGTCACCGGTGTGATCATCATGGCCATGAGAGACCAAAATGAAATCTGCCTCGACATCAGTCGCAGAGATTTTTGCCAAAGGGTTGCCCGTAAAGAAAGGGTCGATCAGAAGTTTCGTCCCATCGCTAGCGATGGTGAAGGTGGAATGACCATGAGATGTGATTGTAACAGACATTTATAAGCTCCTTACGTCAAGTCTTGGTCAATAAGTAACATTGGTCAATAAAATGCATTGGTCAATAAAATGCATTGGCCAATGAACGACAAGAGAGCCGCGTCATCCACGTTGAGGGGGAAGCCAGGCTCCCGACTTATCGGCTGGGATCAAGGAGGAAATCGGCTTAATCGTGTCGGCCCGAGCGGAATTTGCATGGCTCCTACTAAAAAAAGTATCTTCTCAATAACTTGGAGGGAACCACTCGTCCATGTAGGTGGACGTTCGGCATAGGTTCGTAGAACCCCGCCCCCAGAGTCCGAATTTATTCGGCGAGTGCCCGGGATATTGAGGAGATACGGTTGTCAGTATAGAAAGGCGTATTCCGTTTGCACAGCCATCACGCAACACGTATATACTAACCAATGGTGCTAGTTCAAAACCTTCGAAAATTAATCAGATCTGCGATTCTGCCGAATAATATTCGGTAAAATCCTGTATTTGCTGAATACTGGACTGAGCAGATGTCTCATTTCGG
>PIVW01000948.1 GCA_003353825.1 Chloroflexota bacterium | reverse complement strand
TAGCTGGATCACTATTGTAGTTCTTCTGTGTTACCGGAAACAGTATGGGAACATCTTTCAACTCCCGGCCACATCTGGCGCACGAAACGCTTTTGGAGCCGACACGTCTGCAGTCATCACAACGGCCAATTGCTACAGATCCATGCAGAAAGAGCAGGCATGTGAACAGCCATAGACCACGGGCACGTGGGCGCTCACCGGCGCAACGCCTGCCAGGGAAAGGTGCTTGACCGAGGCCGAAGGATAGCTGTCATCCTGATAGTGGTAGCGACGTGATAGCTGTTGTCGTTCCAGGACTGCCAACTCCTCATCGATCAGTTTGTTGCGAATGTGGTCGACCAGGGGTTGCGCTTGACTGGGGCCCATAAAAACATCGACCCAGGGCAGGGCCTGTACCAATTTGGCTGAGGGTTTGACCCCCACCATGCAGCCCATCAAGGCCAGGGTGCGCTCTGGATCCTGATGGCGCCAGGGTTTGAGCGAGCCTAGTTTTCCATAGGCTTTGTCTTCGGCGCTTTGACGCACGACACAGGTATTGAGCACCACGATGTCTGCGTCGTCGATATTAGCAGTTGGTTCGATTCCCAGTTTCTCCAGTTCGGCGCCGACATGGGTAGAGTCGGCTATATTCATCTGGCAGCCGATGGTCCAGATATGATAGGTCTTCATGGATCCTCCGTTGGCGGTCCCTTGTGCGAGGGGCCAACTTGGGTGTGTTCGATGTGTTAAGAGGTCGGCATTATATCAGGTTGTTGGTAATGGGGGAATTGTCGGGCGGTTTGGCGAATCAAGAGGACGGCCCCCAAGACCAGGATGAGCAAGTAGACCAGGGTGCGGAGATGCTCAGGATGGATGCGTCGATCCAGCCAGGCGGCGGTAGCGATGCCGGCCAATAGCAGGGGCAGCGCCAGGGCATAGAGTTTGAATACATCGGCATTGTAATGACCGTAGAAACCATGCGTGGCGACCACCATGGTGGTGGTGGCAACAAAAACCGCTTGCAACACGGCTCGAAAGCGCTGGTGAGGCCACTGCCTGAGAGAGCCGTACAGGATCAATGGTGGACCCGGGATGTTGTAGGCGCCGCCAAGACAGCCCGCCAGAAAACCGGCTGGATAGGACCATCGCTGGGAGATCGGGTTCGGCGTCGTCGGTCGGATTAGAGTATATACGACATAAAGTACCAGAAACAGTCCCAACGCCTTTTCGACCCAATAGGGGTGTAAATGGGTGATGGCGAACACACCCACGGGCACGCCCAGTACAGCCACCCAGCCTAGACGCTTCAATTCGTGCCAATCGATGTCCTCACGATAGCGTACTACGTTGATGAGATTCAAACTTAATGCGATGAGTGCAATAGTCGGAGCAGCCATGCGGATCCCCATCAAAAAGAGGCTCTTTGGGGTTTTCCGTGCAAAGCCCTAGATATAGTGGCACGAGCATCAGCCAATTCCAGCGAAACGGTGATAACCTTCAATGTCAAGGAAGATACGCTGAAACAGATGGTCAACA
>PIVW01000358.1 GCA_003353825.1 Chloroflexota bacterium | reverse complement strand
CACAACCCTCCGACAATATTATCTCTTTCCAGGCCGCCAAGCACAAGCGCGTACAGCCTATCTTCAACACAAATCAGCAGGTCGCCTGAGCACGCTCTAACTCAAAAAGGACACACCCGAATCAAATCAAGTCTGAAAGCAACTGCTCGTACGCGGCATCCCAGGCCTCACCGCCATGCGGTATGTATGTACTACGCTCGAACGAGGCGGCAATGGCCTGTCGCCCCGCCGCCTCGTCGGCCAGTTGCCCGGTAGCAATAGCCTGCATCACCACACTGCCCAGGAGTGTCTGTACCCGTGCGATGATTCTGTCATGTCGCGAGTTGTGTCGCAAGTCTGTCGCAAGTTCAATCGGTCACATTGAGCCGATAGACCAACAGGTTCGTCGCTCCTTTTGTAACAAGAATTTCCATGTCGATCAAGGTTTTGAGGTCGCGTTGTAGGGTTCTTCGACTTATATCTGGGAATAGACGCTGATAAGTCTGAATCGACAATTCACCCTCTTTCAAAATGTAACGTATCGCCGCTGTCTGTCGTTCATTCAGCCGATTATCACGAGTGATAGCATCCACTTGGATTGCCAGTTTACCTCGTGATTTCACTTCTTCCAGTTGGGTTGCTAAACCGATAACAAAATACTCCAACCAGCCGGTAAGGTCCATGCCTGATTCGCGTACGCTTTGCAGGGCAGCATAGAAGGTTGAGCGATCCCGGTCGTAAAATTCACTGATTGTGAAGAGGCGCTTAAAATCATAGCCAGCCCGATAAAGATAGAGGGTGGAAAGCAGCCGGGATGCGCGACCATTTCCATCGAGAAAAGGATGGATGTGTACCAGTTGGAACTGGGCGATACCACTGACAAGAACGGGATGTATCTCGCCTGGGTTATTTAACCATCGTACTAGATCGAGCATCAACGTCGGGACATCGAACGCTGAGGGCGGAGTATAGATGATTTCGCCCGTAATTGAATTGGCAATGTAGTTTTGCACCAACCGATATTCGCCAGGACGGGCACGGTCACCGCGCACGCCCGCCACCAATCGCCTGTGAATTTCACGAATGAGACCTTCAGTGATGGGCGCGGCGGTATCGAGATAATCGGAAACGAGGTTGAAGGCTTCTCGGTAGTTAAGCAGTTCGCGCACATCATTCTTATCCGCCCGAGGCACGTATTCACCGGCAAAAACTTGCTCGGCTTCGGCCAGGGTCAGCCTGGCGCCTTCGATGTGGGTGGTGTGGTGAGCTTCCAACAGTAGCGCTCGTTGGCTCATCTCTCGCACCCAGCTATCGGAGAGTTGGGCAGCTTCTAAGAATCCCCGCGCCCGTTCGATGTTGGCCAGGCTCTTGGTAATGGCGTTGGTGATGGTGAACTGCGGGTTCATGCGTTTTACTCCGGCAGCGATACAACACTACGAAGTCAACTAGTGGTCCAATCATCATACCGCGCAGGGTTTAATCTGTCGAAATACGAATACTCGCCTGGTCATGAAACGAAAAAGCCCAGCGACCCGCTGGGCTTTGATGGAGTGATCGATCTGAATCACATTAGATTCAAATCAAGTCCGCAATCAATCGAATATACGCCGCATCCCAAGCTTCATCAGATGTTGGTTCATAGATGCTACGCTCGAACGAGGCGGCAATGGCCTGTCGCCCGGCCGCCACATCTGCCAACTGTCCGGTGGCAATAGCCTGCATCATCACGTTGCCCAGAGCCGTGGCCTCGATGGGGCCGGTGACCACAATGCGATTACAGGCATCGGCGGTGAACTGATTGAGCAGACGATTCTGCGTGCCGCCACCCACGATCCGTATCGTGTCGAGAGGATGGTCGACTAATGTCTCCAGAGCTTGTAACACCCATCGGTATCTCAGGGCCAGGCTTTCGAGGATGCAGCGACTGATGGCGCCGACACTTTCCGGAATCGGCTGACCCGTGCGCTGGCAATACCCCCGGATCATTGCTGGGGTATTGCCAGGGCTGGCGAATTCGGGCTCGTCTGGGTTGATGATGCTATGCAGGGGTTCGGCTTGCTCGGCCAGGGCTACCAACTCATCCCAACCATACTCCTGGCCCTCACGCTGCCACTGTCTCCGGCTCTCTTGCAGCAACCACAAGCCCGCCACATTCTTCAGCAGGCGAATAGTGCCTTCGACGCCCCCTTCGTTGGTAAAATCCAACACCAGCGACTGTTCGTTGATAATGGGCTCGGGTACTTCTACGCCCATCAGGCTCCAGGTGCCACTGCTGATGTAGAGGCTGTTCTCATCCAGATCAGGGACGGCAGCGACCGCATTGGCTGTGTCGTGAGAGCCGGTCGCAACCACAGGCACGGTCTGGCTCAGACCCACTTCTGCCATCACACGCGGTAGGAGGTTTCCTACCACAGTGCCCGGTTTCACGATCTCTGGTAGGATATCAGTGCGGATGCCCAGCGCTTTTATTAAATCCATATCCCAGGTTCGAGTACGAGCGTCCAGCATCTGGCTGGTCGAGGCGATGCAGTATTCGACCCTTTTTTCGCCGGTCAGCCAATAGTGGAATAGGTCTGGTGTCATCAACAGGGTGTCTGCCGCCAATAATTGTGGGTCTGAGGCGAGGCGACGTTTCAGTAATTGGAAAAGGGTGTTGAACTGCATGAACTGGATGCCGGTAGTCCCATAGATCTCTGCCCTGGGTACAATTTCAAATGCTACATCCATGTCTTTAGTGTCCGAGTCCCGATAGTGATAGGGATTGCCCAGCAAAGCACCGGAACTGTCCAAAAGTCCGAAGTCAACGCCCCAGGTATCCACGGCGATCCCTTGCAATGGCGCTTCGTACCGGGCCGCATAATTGGCGATACCGGTCTTGATGTCGGCCCAAAGTTGCAAGTGATTCCAATGCAGGCGTCCCATGACCTCTACCGGGCCATTGAGGAAACGGTGCATTTCTTCCAGTTCGAAGCGAGCGCCATCCCAGCGCCCGAGCATCACCCGGCCCCCGGAAGCGCCGAGATCGATTGCGAGATAATTGGCTGTTTGTGTCATATTTTCATACTCATCTTAAGAGAAATGATCTTTACCAGACGACAGATGGATTTGGCTCGGATCGCAACTGCTCACTTAGGGTGCAGAAGGGATTCTGCCACGAATGCCACGAATTTGCACGAAAAAATGCTTGAATTCGTGCCTGCGCGGCAACTTCACCACGCAACACGCACCACGTATTTCTCGAGAACCACATGACTTCCTGTTGCACCAGCCTTTTCATACGAGTAACGCTAGGCTAAAAGTGATTCAGGTAGATCTTGCGCAGTTGGGAAACTCGTTTGCGTGCCCACCGCCTGCACACTGATGGCAGCGATCTGATTGGCGCGTTGCATGGCTACCTCGGTGGATTTGCCTGCGCCCAAGAAGTAGGCCAGAGCGCCCACAAAAGCATCTCCTGCGCCGGTCGTATCTAACGCTTTGACCGTTGTGGCAGGCACATGCAATGTCTCTTGGTCGGAAACGAGCAAACTGCCTCGCTCCCCCAAAGTGAGAATGACCCGACCGGCTCCTTGCTCCAGCAGTATGCGAGCGGCGGCCGTGGCTTCTGCCTGAGTGCCCACGGGCATGCCGGTAAGTAATTCCGTCTCGGTTTCGTTGGGGCAGAAGATATCACTGAGTTGGTAGAGTTCAGAGGGGAGTGTGGGGCGGGCGGGTGCAGGATTGAAGATCGTGGTCACGCCTTCTTCGCGGGCGACGCGTAGGGCCGCCAGCGTGATTTCTAGTGGGATCTCGAGTTGGCAGACCAGGATCTGCGAGGCGGCAATGTCGGGCCGGGCGGCTTCGATTTCCGCTTCTGTCAGTAAATCGTTGGCGCCGGTGACGATGATGATCGAGTTGTGTCCTTCCTGGTCGACGGCAATAGGAGCGACTCCGGAAAAGGCCTGGTCAGTAAAGAGCACATGCTGTGTGTCTACATCCCAGGTCTGGAAGTTCTTAAGGGTGTTTTCGCCGAAGATATCCTGGCCGAGCTTGGTCACCATGACAACCTCGCCGCCGAGTTTGGCCGCCATCACCGCCTGATTGGCGCCTTTACCACCATAGCCCATATGGAACCGAGTCCCGTGCAAGGTCTCGCCCTTGCTCGGCAAACGGGGGACGTAGCTGATCAAATCGAGGTTGGCGGCGCCGACAACGCAGAGTTTTGGTGGGGTCATTGTTTGTTACTCCTTGTGAACAGACTTGGCCTTGGGCCGGGCTTATATAGATGTTCAGATAATGATTTTGACTTTTTGCCAGACTTTCCGCTGGTAAATACGCCTGCGGATTCAAAATCTTTTTCTGGAAGACTATAGTAGGGCGAATTCGTCCACCCAGCATTATTCAAAGGCGGCCAGACTAATGCCAGGTGTGGCCTTAAGTAGTGTGATTAGTTTTACAGGTTTCTCTACCGGACACTTCTATCAACTGTCTTTCCTTCGATTTCACTCAAGACAGGTCTGATCGGGTTTTCGAAGCCGGCACACATCAAAAGACACGTATTTTGGTGCTGAAGCATTGTTCATGAGGCCGACTTTAGCGAAGAATCTGGCGATTCACGTGTCGCGAGACCCTTCACTGGTGTTTCGTGATTATATGAGTTGTGTGCTTGACCCGTTCAGGGTGACACAATAGAAAAGTATCCGGTAGTGAATTACAGGTTGGGACATCGTCGGCTCCTCAAAAATGGATAGTCCCGCTCAGGTAGCGCTAAAGAAGCAGGGTCAGCATTGCGCAGGACCAAGCGCCTATTGGAACCCGCCACTTGCGTCGACAAGCCCTCGTTCGGACCTGATCTTTTCTTCATAGCCGCTGTTCAGGTAGGCTGTAATCGGATCGGCAGGTACACCCATTTCCTCTCGAACCTGGGCCAACAAGGGTTCGACATCGCTGCGATAGGCCTGGTTAAGAATAAGATGAGCGCCCAGTACATCACCTGCTGCTTGGGCCTCGTCCAGTTGTTGGCGTGAAACCAGCAACGATTTAGCATACGCTTCCTGGCAGTTCAACACCGAAAGGATCATGGGGGCAAGTTTGCCTTCGACATTGTGGCACTGGTCAATCATATACGCGATATTGTTGGCAGTGGATGAGGCCGGTTCATCATTTCCAAGGGCAGCACCGGTCAGCTCATTATAGATTAAGAAGAGTTCATAGGGGTTGACACTACCCACGATGAGATCGTCATCGGCATATTTACGGTTGTTGAAATGGAAACCGCCCAATCGCCCTTCGTCTAGTAGGAAGGCGACGATCTGCTCGATATTGACACCCTGAGCATGATGGCCTAAGTCCACCAGAACTTGTGCCTGTGTTCCCAGTTTTAAGCACCAGGCATAGGCTGTGCCCCAATCGGGGATGTCGGTGCTATAGAAGGCCGGCTCGAAGAATTTGTATTCCACCAACATGCGGCCGTGCGCGGGCAAATGTTCATAGACAAGCCTCAATCCATCCTCGAAGCGGCGTTTACGGGCACGTAAACTATCCTGCCCCGCGAAATTGGTGCCGTCGGCAAACCAAAGACTGAGGGCATCGCTCTTAACCCTTGGCATGATCTCACAGCATTCCAGGATATGGTCCAGCGCCTGTTCCTGGATGCCACGATCAGGGTTGCCTAACGATCCCAGCCGATATTCATCATCCTGAAAGACATTGGGATTGACCGCGCCGATGACAATGCCCTGGTCTTCGGCATACTGGCACATGCCATCGTAATCTTCATCTTCAGGCTTGTCCCATGGGATGTGGATGGCAACAGAGGGGGCGATGCCGGTGATCTTGTGCACCATCGCCGCATCGTCCAGCTTCTCTTGGGTGGTGGATGCAGCGCCCGGCCAGGCATAGGCTTTGAACCTCGTCCCGCTGTTGGCATAACCCCAACTGGGTGTTTCGATATGTTGTTTTTTCAAGGCATCCTTGATCGCTTCGATATCAAGACCTCGCGCTTCAAGACTGGCCGTAAGAATTTCATAGGCGGCTTTATGATTGCTCATGTTGATTGGCTCCTGGTTTTAATACCTTCGCCAATTTCGTTACGGCGCCAAAACAGACAATTTGGTGGAAAGAAAGTGTCAAAAACTGATCGTTTTCAAGGCACTCATCCCTATTTTTGTTCGATATTTGCCCTGTT
>PIVW01000947.1 GCA_003353825.1 Chloroflexota bacterium | reverse complement strand
AGGTCTTTCACTGATGGAAACCGCATCTACGATCTTTCCAAGCCCTTGGCCTTTAAGGCTGGAGTGCTTTGATCTGCGCTTTGTTAGACGTCAAGTATGTTGTCCGGTCGGCGACAATTATGATGGCCGGTTAGGTGGCGTCACTTTTACTGCGTTTGCTCTGTTTTAATTGCTGTTGTTTTCTATAGCTATCTCCCTCCAGTTCGATAATTGTCGCGTGGTGTATCAGTCGGTCAATGGCTGCTACCGTCATCATGCTGTCCGGAAAGATATGATCCCATTCGCTGAACCGTTGGTTAGCAGTGATGATGAGGCTGCCGCTCTCATAACGGTGTGCGATGAATTCAAACAGTACATGGGTTTCAGCATCGGTTTTCTTCACATAGCCAATGTCGTCAATGATGATGACCTGGTACTTATCCAGCCTTGTCATGGCTGTCATTAAATCCAGATCCCGCTTGGCTTGTTGTAGGTGCTGGACCAGCGCAATGGCAGGAAACAGCTTGCAGCGCACTCCCTGCTCAATGAGCCTGAGGCCAAGCGCATTGGCTATGTGGGACTTGCCCTTGCCACTAGGGCCGAGCAGCAAGACATTTTCGGCATTGTGCGCCCAATTTATGTCCTGTTGCAGCTTGGCCAGTGACGCCTGATTTGGCTTGCTGAACTCACTTAGTTCCAGTGCCGTAAAGGTTTTGCTGGCTGTCAGTTTGGCCTCCCGTATCCACTTTTGCGTTCGGCGCTGGTAGCGATCTGACAGCTCGTACTCGCACAGGGCGGCGAGGTAATCAGTGTGCGACCAGCTTTTCTCAACAGCAGTCTCCCACAACGATTGATAGTGGCGATTAAAGGCTGGCAGGCGAAGCTCTTTTAGTAACAGGGCAACTGAGGCGCTCACAGTAACACCTCCTGCGCTTGTTCTTTCTGCGCAGTATTACCGCTCATTGAAGATAGCAGCTCATCGTAACTCACCAGTTCATGCTGAGGAGACATGGTGTTTAGAGCAGGCTGACTACTGGTGAGGTAGCGGGCTTGAAGCTCTGTAATTGACGCAAACCGCCCAGCTTTTGCACTGACTAACAAGTCTTCTCCCAGCGCCTGTTCGTCGTCATATTCGTAAGCTAGCCTAAGAACGGTGACGATCCACTTGCAAGCACCCCGGGCCTCAAGGTGCTGATCTGCGAATTGCCAGAGCTGACGATAGTTGTCGTCGGGTAGCAGGTCATCACGTAACTGGGAATAGCGAAACGCCTGCGGCTTTGCCGCCAGTGATCGAATGACGTGTTTGTAATTGACGCTGCGAGTACGGCTCTCGCCTGGTTTCGGGTAGACGCGCCGTAGTGTCAACGCCTGCTGCTGCCCTACATGCAGCACCAGTTTGTCATGGTACAACCTGACCTGAATACGCTCCCCCGTTAGGCGAGACGGCACCGTGTAAAGCACACGGCGGACTTCGATAGTCGAAGACCGCGTTACCTTAAGGTTGAGAGTTTGATAGTCAGCAGTCTGGTAATCCGGTAG
>PIVW01000946.1 GCA_003353825.1 Chloroflexota bacterium | reverse complement strand
TGTCGGGACCGGTGACACTGTTTACGTATAGGGTGACACCGTTGGCTCCGCTACCACGTGAGCGAGTGGAGATAAAATCATTTGCCTCGACGTCACCGACGAAGAAACCCGAACCTTCTGCTCCGTCCAGTTGGACCTGAGTGCCAGCGGGTCGTTGAGCCGGTGTTGGCGAGATTGACGAGTTAGTATCTAACCTGATATAACTCTCTGAATTTGAATTGAGACCGCTGTCGATTCCCATAGGTCTGTGCAGTGCGAGCTTTTCTTTTGAAGGTTTTACCCCTCAGTGGATATAAATAAAAATAGGCGGCTTTGACGGCCGCCTTTTTGTTCTATGAAGTTTTGTTAGGAGATCAGTCTGTGACCAAGACCCAAGCGCCATCTACAATTTGGTAGTCCTGTTGTGAAGCAACTTCGCTTGCTCGCGTGTTGTTAGCGGTGATAGCAGCGTCGAGTTGCTCAGGAGTGTTGCCTGCGTATCCGACGAGCCACGTTTGGACGGAACTAGGTGGAACAGTGGTGGGGCTGACATATGGGAGTTGTGTAAGAGTGACGGGGGTTTTCCCGTTGATGGAACCTTCGTCGTTGGTGTAGGTCCAGGAAAGGGTTCCGACAAGGTCGCCAGTTGGAAGTTTGAAATCGGTTACGGTAAACATTTTTCTTAGGAAAGTGTGTGGGAATTACATGAAAGGGAGCGAAAAGTGAATCACTCCCTGGTGGTCATCAGACGCCAGCTGCGTCGAGGCGAGCGACCAGTGCATCAATTTGCTGTTGCTGTGTTTCAATCACAACCTGTTGCTCTTGGATAGCATTCACAAGTACAGGCACCAATGCTTCACCCCGATACTTGAGGTGTTCTGGATCTTCGTTGTCGATGATGACGGGGTTGTCACCTTCGAGAGCCAGGATGTCTTGTGCTTTGAAGCCGTAGCGAACTGGTCCTGATGGAAGCTCATCTGCTGCTGTGACTGGGATTAATTCATCTGTCTCTGGGTCACGCAAGCCCCTAGTCCCAGCCTTGAATTGATAGGCAGTGGGTTGCAGCTGTTTAACAAAATCCAGACCGTATGGGACTGAAGCGAAGTTTGTCTTGTCGCGTGCGTCGGAGGTGACGGTCCAAGCAACTTGAACGTAGGCATCGGTGACGGAGGTAGAACCCATCACGATGCGATTGTTTTCTGTTGTTACGTTGAACACTGGGACATAGCCGCCACCGGAGTTATTGCTGCCGATCTCGATGTTGCCTTCGCCTGTGGTGTTGTTGCGGAGAGCACTATTTCCAACGGCGGTGTTGTTGTTGCCTGTGGTGTTGTCGCCGAGAGCACTATTTCCAACGGCAGTGTTGTGTACGCCTTCGGTGTTGTAGAAGAGAGCTTGTTCTCCAACGGCGGTGTTGCTGCCGCCTTCGGTGTTGGTGAAGAGAGCATTTTGTCCAACGGCGGTGTTGTAGCTGCCTGTGGTGTTTTTGTTGAGAGCTTGTTGTCCAACGGCGGTGTTGTGGCTGCCTCCGGTGTTGTTGC
>PIVW01000357.1 GCA_003353825.1 Chloroflexota bacterium | reverse complement strand
TGCGGCGCCAACATGCGACCCTGATGGTGCTGGAAGCCGGCCTGCCTTTCCTAGAAGGAATCGCCACCCATGGGCTTCTGGGGCGCATGGACTGTTCGATGCTGCTGGTGCGCTGATGGGGCGGGGGTTGGGGGAGGTGCGGGACGCCCGCTCCTTCTTTCTAGGAACCGGGCGTTCAGATGACCAGCGCTGCCCTCGTAGCCGAACCTGGCCAGCCCATCGATATCGTCTTCCCTGTAGAGCCGAAACCAAGTTCGAACTGTATCGTCATCAAGCAGAAATACCGAACTGACCTCTGCGCAACTCATGCCTCGACCCAAGAGTGCAAGCGCGTTGGTGCGTCGCGCCAAGCGATGGCTGAACTGATGACGCCACTGTATGTTTCTGTTGCAGGTGAAAGGCAGTCGAGCAAATTCTTCCATGGGCATGCGTTCACATCAAATCAATGCACATGTTGGTATTACATAGGCTTACCGATACCTTCAGAGCTCCGGTTTCGTCACCTACAATGGCCAAAACAAAAAAGTTCAGCCCGTGGACGGAACGCCGGAAACAATCCTGCATATTCTGAACATCAATAACCGACGGCGAAGGAACCCGCTCTGGATGTGTATGCCAATCTCCAACGAAATGAAGCCCCTTCGCAAAATTCTTTCTTATTTCTTTTCGCTCTTCTTCGCGATCTGGAACATAAATTAACGGCTCGCGTTTGTCCGTTAGCCGAGGTCCTGTCGCCCGCAACACGCGTATTACACCGTCTTCAAAACTCGAAAAAAGTTGTCCGCCCGCTTCATTGGGATTTTCATCTGTTTGTCGGTGGCGAGCGAAGTGATCGAGCACAGCTCTTTCAAATAACAATCGCTGACCGGAATTTCCCAGTTCAAGGTCGATCATTCTTCATCCTTTCGCGACCTTCACCGCAAATTTTACAATTTGGGTTGCTAGGCCACTCCCTTTTTATCCGCCTCGCTCCCTCGCCTGGATCGTCAAAACTGTCGATCCATTCATTGGACCAGATTCCACCTGTTTTCGTAACGTGATCTTTAGATGCAATCCAAGTTGCCCACTTTGCAGCTTTCGGCCGCTCCAACAGAGCGTTAAGAGCCTCATCCGCGATCAGGGAATTAACAAAAGAAAGCTCGATTGGCCCAAATGGTTGAAAGAACGTGCCACAAGCAGGCTCTCTCCGAAACTGAACTACCTCATTCCAAGAAACAACCTTATGAACGGGCTTCCCCTTGGGTTCGAAGTGACAGGCGAGACAAGCGTCCCCTGGTGGGATCAGAACTGCATGCCCCGCCACTGCATGAGCTTCCACCCATCCATATAGAACTGGCGGAAAATCTGTAGAGGCCCGCGCCAAGTCGTTTAATTGTCCTTCTGCCTGCCATGAACCCGTTGTTGTGATCACAAGGTCCGCCTTGCTAAATACCTTTTTTCTGCCATCCACCTTTTGCCACAGGGAGGGTTCGCAATCAAATTTCAGGTGCGGAAATCGGCGCCGAAGTCTGAGCGTCAATGCCTTGGACTTGATCTCCCCAACGTCTTCCCCCCCAAGAACATGCCGCCCTATATTCTCCCATTTGAGCATATCGGGATCAATACAGTGAATTGTGCCGACTCCAGCTTGAGCCAACCTCACCGCTATAGAGCCACCAACAGCCCCACAGCCGATTAAGACTACAGATTTGTCTTTTAAATCAGTCGAACGGTCATCCTGGTCCCGTCCATGCAGCCAACGGTGATCGACCCGCTGAACATCATAAAACTGCGTTTTCCCTGCATCGACTAACCGCGCCTTAATGCTTTCCTTTCTGCCCGTACCTTTCGTTTTTGCATCGCTTGGTTTCACCCTTTCAGCAACTAACGCCGTGCCATGCCTTGCTTTGAACCCGAAGACCACCATGCACTCGCCATTTTTTAGGGCTTTCTTGAGTACCTTCGCAGCATCTCTATCCAGATCATCAAGACAGGATAGCAAAACGCTGTTAGTACGCGAAAAGCCCTTCAATTTCGGGGGTGCACCTAGCCATACGATCAGGGCTTTCCGAACCGGTCTCTTAGTGTACTTTTCTCCGTACAGGTTGGCCAACCAAGCTTGGCCATCGGCACATTTTTCACAGGCAACAATTTCCTTCGGACCTTCTACCAAGTCAATGTGGCGCGTCGATCCTACTGGCTCTAAAAGGCTATAGATTGGTGTCTCGGACTTGGTTGCCCGTAGCGCCCAATACGAGAGGAATTCCTCGTCAAAGTCGTCATCCAACTCATCTGACATGCACTTCTGGATCAAGTCATGGGCTTCAATCATAAGGTACTGAAACACTCCAACCGGTAACGTTGGGTCAATCTCAGCATTGTTCGGCAACACGCACAGATCGTTGCCCTCGGACTCAAATAAATGGGGCCAATGCAAACCGCGCTTGTAATCTGGCAGAGCAAGGCGTGGTGTGCTGTACGGAAAATTCCCGTCTATCAGGTAGTCGACTGGATGGACTTCTACCCCACATTCAACTGGGATGCGCCATCCCTCTCTTGATTGTGGGTAATTTTTCTTTATCTCAGATTTGGATAGGTGACGGGTATCAGCCGGGAGTTTGCCGACATAAACATCTAATTCCTTTCTTGCACGGTCATAGCGTAACGATTTGGCAAAATCATCCAAATCGGCCTCCCCCCTCTTTGTCTACAGCCGCTGTAGCAGCTCCCACCGAGAACAAACCAATGTTCAGAGCCGAGATCCCTCCGGTTTTAGATGCAGCTGTACTTTCTTCCTCGTCTTCGGCAAGTCCCTCAAAATAGTCATCGTTTAACACCTTTTTCCAGGCTCTCAGGACCTCAGACTTCGTGCAATTGGGATCATCCAACACGTCGAGATGCTTCAAATTCTCGGATAGCTTATCTCGGAGAAATCTTGTTTTGGAATCGTCATCTTCGGCCAACATTTCATCTACGACCGGGTGTTTGACACTTAGGTTCAAATCGAGACGTTGTTTGATCGCCTTCATCGTCTTGTGAAAGGCCTGTTCGTCATCACCGAAAATCCCCACATAACTCTCCTCCACCAGCTTGGAGATCGTGAACCCACTCGGGTTTTTGTCAGGCCAAGTCTCCCGCGAATGGGCAAATTTTTTCATCAAACGAACAATGCGCCGGAATTGGGTTTGATCGTCAGGTGGGCTCTGGTCTTTGACGGCTTTGTTAAACCAATCCGTCACCGTCCGGGGGGCACTTTTTTTCCAATCCGCGCTTGCAAGCTCAATATGGGTTTCAGTATCGCCCCATAAATTTTCTTCTTCCCGCGTTCGGTAGACCGGGATGTCAACGTGATAACCGGTATCATAGAAAACGCGGACACAATTCTTTTTTACTTTAGGCGGGCGTTTGAAAGAACCATCGTTAACGGCATCACACACCATGTTCCGTGCAACTAGTGCCGTCTTGTCTGCTCCACCTAAACCCTTCAGGTCTTCCTGGTCGAAACACACACCATCATCAATGTCATATTTCTGTCCGTCCTCCTGGATCATGGTTTTCATAGCATAAGAGCCTTGGGTCCATTGGTCCTTGGGTTTAGGATCACCGTTCTTCTCAAGACCATTCTTGAGACGCTTTCGATTAGCGTCACGCCGGTCTCGCATGTTCTTTTGTTCAACCTGAGACAGAGTTACTTTCTCGTTGTGGTACTTCTTTATCTCTTTTCCGCACTGATACATCGTTTTTCCCCTTCAAAACCCGCTGAATTGCAAATCCCAATCCAAGTCCAGCAGCGGCCCATAGAAGTGGTGCTGCCATTACCTCAACTCTTTCAAGTTTCTAAAAATGTCCCCAATTGGTGCCAGTTTCTGGTTGCCGCGTGTGATTGAACTGTGCGCCTGTTCACCGTCGTTCCGCCCCAGGTCAGACAATACCTTGCACGCCATCTCGTCGGCCTTGTCCATGCCGACATAGGTTGCTTGATCGCCAGAAGGCGGCCCCCCCGTTGGCAACCGCATGATTTTACAAGGGCGGTCCAAATAAGGGGCAATCTGAGCGGCGATCAACTCGTAACCGACGGACTGCGCCTCAAGCGAAGTCTCAACGATTTCAAGCCCCGCTTTCCATTGGGCCAGCCCCCAATTTCCGCCTTCCTTAGTGATGGCCCGCCCGGAAGGTGGTGCACACGTGCCAATGGTCATAATTTCAATTGCTTGCTTATGGGACGCCAGTTGAAGCGCTTCAACCAGTCCGACCATGACAGGGTTGTTCGCCCAAAGACCACCGTCCGCAAAGACATTATATTTGTCTTCGCTGGGTACATCGGTGATCGCCAAGGGGAGCAAAATCGGGGCGGCAGCCGTCGCCAGGCAGACATCAACCAAACTGTATTCGTCATCCCTGGTCTTTCCCGCCAAATGAGGCGTTTTAAAAACCCAAGGTTTATGGTTCGACATATTCACGGCCGGGATGCAAAGAGCGATATTTCTATGTTCCCAGGTTTGCTTTACGGTCCTACTGTTTAGGACTTCCTCCAGTGCTGTGCGCAATGCAGCTTGGCCATCTGCGGCCCATTTTGCCCGACTGGTTTCCCAATTATAGAGCTTCAGTCCCGACACAACGATCTGCGTAAGGTTGCCAAAATCCAAGTCTGGTATAGGTCTTGGAAAAATCGCGGAGCCGTGTTTCTGGTACAAAATCGAAATTCGGTCTAGGCCTACACCAGCAGCTAATCCACATGCCAGAATGCCCCCGGTACTGGTCCCGACGATCAGATCAAACGCAGAGCCGACATCCAAAACCTTTCCATCGTTGAATCGGCGGCAGAGCGTTTCTAGGTAGGTCGCGGTGTACAGTCCGCGCATACCTCCGCCGTCGATCGACAACACACGAAATGGTCTATCTGAATTCATAATGATTCCTAATAGCATTAACCTGCATGGATTGCACCCCCAGCTTTCAGTACACTCTTATTGCCTAGATATAACCCAACATTTTGTGCCCGCAAGTATCACATCCCACAATATCTGCTAAACTAGGTGTCCCCTTCACTCCAGTTCCCGGGTCTGGCCATCAGAATCTGCGGGACCGATGATCATGCGATAGAGAACCGGCCCGACAGCAACAGCCTGTTGGACGGGTCTGTGAAAGAGCAGCCCCAAGCGATGGGGCGGCCAGGGAAGGCTCATGCCATTTGCGCAGCATCGACGGATTTATGCTAATATGTGCTGGTCATGATCACGAAAGCCCATCCTGAAACAGGAGCACGAACCGTGCGCATCGACAGAGAATTCCATAACCCGAAGATCGTCGAGGCGTTGGAGCACGTCGATGAAGCCACGCTTATGGAGATCCTGGACGACGCGGAAGTCCTGGATGCCCTGAAGCATGCTCAAAAACAGAATGATCCGGTTCGTCCCGCCGGAAAATTTTTCTCGGAACTGAAAAAAGAAAAACTTATCTAAGCGATGTGGACGCTCCATACGTCTCGCGCGTTCGAGAAATCCGCCCGTTAACTCCCGGACCAGCTTGGCGTGATGGTAGCGGGCGTAAGTTGAGAATCGAATTCAAATCTTTTTGAGCAATCCCCGAAGCTGTTCAAGCCCTTCCGGGCCGAGCTGAATAGTCTGGCTTGTCGTATCTGGCCTTTGGCGGTGTGGTGACCCGTAGGTGTTAATTTGCAGATAAGGATCACCGTGACTATCGCGAAACACGCGGTACGTGGCTTTTACACTTTCCTGGACTTTATCTCGTCCCTTAGTAGTGTACTCAAAATCTGTAATGAGGGCCATTTATCATCCTCCGTTTGTAATAAATACCAGAGAACCAGCACTCAAACCACCCGCATGTGATAACCGCAGGCACGGGACCGGATACGACACCCCCGCGATTTCAGCAACCCGCCGCCCCGTGCAAGGATTTGCCCCTGCGGGTTCCTCCTTAACTGCGCGGCTTTGTGCGGACTGCCGGCTTTGGGGCGTTTGTAGGCTTGCCGGGCAAGCCCGAACGGGAAATTGGTGGAGCCGAGGGGAATCGAACCCCTGACCTTCGCATTGCGAACGCGACGCTCTCCCATCTGAGCTACGGCCCCTTGGGGATAGGGTGTCTCCGGTCGGGCGCCGGAGCAAGCGGAGAATGCCGCGCGGCGGCCCCGCCGTCAAGATCGGCGGGGCTTGCAAGGGCGCGCACTGGAAGTTAGGTTGGCC
>PIVW01000356.1 GCA_003353825.1 Chloroflexota bacterium | reverse complement strand
GATCGTCACGCGAAGTCCCAAAGAGCCTGTATGTTGAGATGTTGACATGTTACGGAAGTCAGGTTTTCCCCTTATTGTTCTCTTATTGAGTTTAGTGTTGGCGCATTCGGACAGCTACGCCCAAAGCGATGTTAACTACAATGAGTGGGTTGGTATTTCTTTTCCCACCAACAATACAGAGGTTAGAAATGCACATGACTATCGGGTCACAATGGTTGCAACAAGTAAACCACAGGCGCCTCCCGAGTATATGTCCAGTACGGTTGTAAACTTTTTGCAAGTCTATACTGGTGGTAGCGACCATGGATCCAGATATATACATGCTGGTTTGTATATTGACGACACAGGATATCGCTGGTTCGCTGCGGGTGATTCCGGTCAGGAGACAAGTGCCCAGGTGGAATGTCTTATTCCGGGTACCGAGGCATTTCTTGTCAACGGCAATGGCCGGCATACGGGGTGCTTAAGTCCTTATGGTCATAATGGGGTTAGGTAAAAACATAGCCTTTCGGGTTCAACTGGTTACGTATGGAGGAGGGGTGTGGATAGTTCGACTACAGAATCTTAGTACCATGGGGTGGGCGCATGTCGCTGACGTCGCTAAAATTCACAATCCCTATACGTGGGTGTCGCATGCAGGTTTAGTTGTTGAAGAGTCTTGGATGGGGCCAGACCCTTCCTATAACCTATGGTCTACTGCCAACTTCTATGACATTGATTTTAAATATCGTACTGGTGCCTTTTGGGCACACATGCCTTCAAATATAGGTGGCGATTATGGTCAGACGGTTGCTTGGCAACAAAGTACATCAGGGGCAACTCCATGTTCATCTAATTCATTTCAATCTCATTATGGTATCGCGCTACAAGGAAACCCTTATATGTGGTTTATGGGTACAGGCGGCACGACTTGTTCAGGGAACGTCTTAACTGGAGGAGGGCCCAGCACCGCTGTCACGGGGATAAAGGACTTGACCGCAAATAAGTATGTTTCATCCGAAAACGGCGCATTGTGTGTAATTGCAAATAGGCATTGGGTTGGACAGTGGGAAGAATGGCATATTGATGATCTTGGCAATAATGCTTTTGCTTACCGTGGCAATAATGGAAAGTATTTGAATCGACACAGTGACAATGTGCTGTGGGAGGATGCCCAGAGCAATAGCAGTAGCAACACCTGGTTCCAATTATCAGATGTTGGTGGTGGGGTGTTCCTCCTATCCAGCAAGAATAATTGGTTATATCTCAACGGTTACAATGGGAACTCATGTACAAAAGCAGATTCAGTTGGCTCCAGCAATGCATCACTGTACAGATATGTTGCCTTTTGAGATCAGTGCACGATCATATCTCTGTCCACAGGCAGAAGGAAGCTTCCAGAGAGCTTGACAACTCCCAAGTCAAAACAAAGCAGCTAAGTCAGTCCATTTGTAGTTGCCGTTTCCAGGCGTGAATCCGGCTGGGATGCACACTGTACTGCTGCGCTATCTGCGACACTGTCTTTTCTCCTTTCACACTTTCCAGCGCCACCCGAAATTTGAACTTGGGACTATGTTGCTTGCGTTTGACTGACATAGTGACTGCTCCTCCTGTTACCTTTCTAGATCATGCCACTCTCTCTTAAACAAGTGGTCTAGTTTATGGGGTCCATTATAGGTTTGTTGCACACCTGTCTCAATACCCTCAATCTGTTGCTCGGCCGCCGGTGATAACTCGGGCGGTGTACAACCTGCTCCCAACAACATCACAATCACGAACCAGATGCCTGCCACAATGCGTAACATGGTAACCTCCGCTGTGGGTTAATCGAGAATGACGTTTATATCCAGTAGCAGTCTAACGTCTGCTATATTTCCTTTCCAAGTGCTGCCGATAATCTTCTACGGTCACAGAAGGAGAGAGAACCGCTCAATCGATTCACAATGGCGGTTTGGTCGAATCTTGACCTGATAGCAGGCGCAAATATTCAGAAATCAGTCGTGTAAGGCCGCTCCAAGAAAACAAATCCCTCTTTATGTCCACGGCACAGACTGTTGCACTATGGTAAATCTAGGAATTCGTGGCTTGTATCAGGGATGTGAATGTTGGGAACGGCCTAAGGGTTGTATCATGTTCTTTAGCATACTTTCTTGCCATACATTTTAGCCAAATCTGCACGGCTGTCAATCCGATCTTGGTCATTTTGCCTCCCGCGCTGGCTACTACCGTCATCCATCAACAGAACAGTCAGGATGGACGACGGTAGTCATGGCGCAAACCAACCATAACACCACCCGTCCTGATACGGATTGTTCAGGTGGCTGTATTGGGTCTTTACACGGTATGGGGGTTATTGTCATTCACAGGATAATTATATATAGAAAATCCCGCTTGACATACGGGGTTTTCTATATATAATTAGGCTATGATCTATCCAAGACCTCACTTACAGCAATTGGTTGAGCGCGCGTTGGCACGTAGCCGGGCGGTTGCACTCATCGGGCCGCGCCAATGCGGCAAAACAACCCTCGCTCGTCAGTTTGTTCCTGTCGACTCACTCAATTACTTCGATCTTGAAGACCCGGTCAGCTTAATTCAACTTGAGCAGCCCATGACTGCACTACAAAACCTGACTGGCCTGGTGGTGATCGATGAAATCCAACGTCGTCCCGACCTCTTTCCGATGCTGCGCGTACTTTGTGACCGCTCGCCGTTGCCCGCCCATTTCCTGATTCTGGGCAGCGCTTCCCCTGACTTACTGCGTCAGTCGTCTGAGACGTTGGCTGGACGACTGGAGATCATCCACATGGCCGGATTCAGCTTGGCCGAAGTTGGCACCGAAGCGCAGGCGCGGCACTGGTTGCGCGGCGGCTTCCCTCTGGCTTTTTTGGCTTCGTCGGACGTCGATAGCCTGGCATGGCGCAAAAACTTTGTCCAGACCTTTTTGGAGCGGGATCTACCGCAGTTTGGGATCTCTATTCCTGCTGTCAACATGTATCGTTTCTGGAATATGTTGGCTCACTACCATGGCCAAATCTGGAATGCGGCCGAAGCCGCACGCACGCTCATGGTCAACGAATCAACTACACGGCGCTACCTTGATCTGATGGAGGGCGTGTTCATGGTGCGCCAGTTGATGCCGTGGTATGCCAATCTGGGGAAGCGACAGGTCAAGTCGCCCAAGCTTTACTTCCGGGATACGGGCATATTGCACCAGATGTTGGGCCTACGAGATGAACGAGACTTACTGACACATCCCAAGAGCGGAGCCTCATGGGAGGGATATGTAATAGAGGAAGCGATCAAAGCAGTCGAACCCGACGAGACCTACTTTTGGGCCACCCATGCCGGGGCCGAACTCGACTTACTGCTCATCAAGGATGGCAAGCGTATCGGTGTGGAGTGTAAACGGGTAGATGCTCCTCGGCTCACGCGCTCCATGCGAATTGCATTAGAGGATTTGGGTCTCGACCGCCTGGTTGTTATCTACCCTGGCACCCGCGCCTATCCACTGGCTGAGGAGGTGATGGTGTTGCCGTTAGCCGATCTGGCCACCGGCAGTGAAGCAATTTATGAGCCATGACTCGCATGATCATCTCCCCCGCGTGGTGTAAAAAACGTCGCCGAGACTTGATCTGGTCGAGGCATGGCTGTCAATCATGCTCTGCATAGAATCAGGCCGCAATTCTCGTAGAGGGCAGTTTGAAGACGGCGGGGATCGATAGAAAGGCGGCGAGGGCACTGAACATGAAGGCACTGCTGAGCCCAAATCGATCCGCCAGCATGCCCACAATCCATATGCCAAAAGCCCTTATCATGAAACCGATTGCTAAATACGTGCCGTTGGCCAGCGCCCGATTGTCGGGAAACTGATCCTGTATGAGGGCCAGCATGACCGGTTGGGGTGCGAGGGCGGTCAGGCCCAGGCCAAAAAGCACGGGCACAGCCAACCAGGTCGGGCCAAAGAGGAAGACAAGTAGCAACGCTGGAGCCACTGTCAGCACAAAGAATAACACTCGCTTGCGGCCCAAGCGATCGCTGACCGTACCACTGGAGAGGGCGCCAACAAAACCCGCTATCTCCAGGATCGTCAGTGAGGCTGCCGCCAGCCACAAGCTTCCGCCCAACTCATCGCTGACAAAAAGGGGCAGATACGTAGTTAGCGCTGCCATCATAAACACCCGCCCCAACATGAGCCAGATCAAAGGCGGAAACACACGCCGGGCAATGGGCCAGGCGCTGGATACAGAAGCATGCCGTTGGGTGCTGCTGCGGGCTGAGATATGACGCAACCGCCAATAGAGAAAGGCAGAGGTCAGCCAGCCCACCACTGCCAGTCGCCAAATACCCTCTAATCCGAACCAGGTCACACCCCCGGCCACGACGATAGGCCCCACCGCTCGCGCCATCTCTCCCGCCGCCATGAAAAAACTCATCCCTGTCCCCACCTGAAAACCTGATACCCGGGCGATCATAGCCGGCGCCGGCGCGTGGAACATGGCAACGCTGATACCGGTGGCAAACAACAGCATTGCCACCGCCAGATAACCGGGAGCGAGCCCGATGCTACTCATCAGTGTACCCGTCACCGCCGGCGCCAGGATGATGAAATAGCGCAGGCTGATGCGGTCGGCCAGATAGCCGATGAAAGGGTTGAGCAGGCTGGGCAACTGCATGAAAATCGCCAGACTGCCCGCCATCGCATAGCTGAGGCCAAGGTTTGCTTGCAATGCGATCAGTAGCGGCGACAAAAAAGCAGTATAGCTGTCGTGAATGAAGTGCCCAGCAGCAATCGCACCTACCTGATCGGCCTGAAAGGTCTTCCTAGGTGGCGCAGGATCGCTGCCGGTCTCTTTTGCAGCAGGTTGTTCTAAAGTCAATGTTTGATTGCTCATAATGTATTTGTGCCGTTTGATCCAGCACACTGTATCGGCCTGACAAAGCATTCATTATCACCGATGACCACAGCATGCAACAATTTCAAATGATCCCGGATTCATCGGCCGTTGTAGCGATGTTCTTGTCTGACAAGTTCAAAAAAACGACTTGACACTAGAACATACGTTCCCATACACTCGTTGTAGACGCCCTCCACTCACATACAGGCTTGCCCTTCCCCCCACAAGCCACCCTATTCCACCGGCATCACAACGGAAGCATACATGGCTCGTAGGAAAAAACGCCAGCAACGCCTGGACCGCACCGTCGCACACATCCAACATAAATGGGGGCAGCAAGCCATTCAAAAGGGGAGGAGGCGTCCTGCCAGAGTGCCTGTCATCGCCACAGGTTTTGCCGAACTCGATGCTGCACTGGGTATCGGCGGTATTCCCAAAGGGAGAATTACTACATTAAGTGGCGCTCCCACCTCAGGAAAAGCCACACTGGCGGCGCTGCTCCTGTCGAAAGCACAGGCTCGGGGCCGCCACCCTGTAGCTTATATCGATCTGCACCATACCTGCGATGCCGGTTATCTTGAACGCTGTGGTGTGCAACTGAAAAGCCTGCTGGTTGTGCGCCCCAAAGATAGTTACCAGGCGCTGGATATTACACTGACACTGGCCGGGCGCTCCGAGTTGGCCGCCATTCTCTTCGATCACTGGGGGGCGTTGCCAGATGATCGAGAGACACAGCGCTATGCCGCGGGAACGTTGGATCATCTTGCAGGGCGTCTGGCTCGCTCCAAAACCACATTGATCGCACTGGATGATGCACTGCCCTTATGGCGGCGTTTGCTGCCCGGTTCCGAACGGGCATTGGCCCATTACGCCAGCCTGCACCTCAACCTCAACCGTGAGCGCTGGCTGCTTTCCGGCCCAGATATACGTGGTTACAAAGCACGCGTGACCATCGAAAAGAATAAACTTGGTCCCAGTGGCCGTACCACCCCCATCGAGATCCACTTCAACGGCACGGTTAAGGGGAGGGGGATATGAAGCCGAAAGTCGGAGGTCGGAGGTCGGAGGTCGGAGGTCAGAGATCAGAGATCAGAGATCAGAGATCAGAGATCAGTAATAGATTATAAGCTGCCCTTGTCACCTTGCCACCCCATCACCTTGTCACCCCATCACCTTGCCACCCCATCACCTTGTCACCCCATCACCTTGCCACCCCATCACCTTGCCATCCCATCACCTTGTCACCCCATCACCTTGCCACCCCATCACCTTGTCACCCCATCACCTTGCCACCCCATCACCTTGTCA
>PIVW01000945.1 GCA_003353825.1 Chloroflexota bacterium | reverse complement strand
TTCATGGGTCCCTATAAAGAGCAATTCGGTCATCTCATGCTGCCCTCACATCGTCGGGCTTTGCAGGATATCGGTACCTGTATGACCGAGGCCATGGGCGGTGGACGCTACCAATGCAATGATTGTCACCAAGACTTCTGGAGCTATCACGGTTGCCGTAACCGATCGTGCCCTAAATGCCACGGTCGGCAAATTGCGGATTGGCTGAAAAATCGAACCGCCGAGATACTGCCCTGTACCTACTTCCACGTTATCGCGACTGTACCTAGCGAGCTACGCAGCCTGTTTCTGCGACATCAGAAGACGCTCTATAGTCTGCTCATGAAGATCGCGGCCAATGCCGTACGTGATCTGGCTGCCGAACAGCGCTATGTCGGTGCCGAGGTGGGCATCCTGGCGGTCCTGCATACCTGGACCGGACAACTGCATCATCATCCGCATGTACATATGATGGTGACCGGTGGCGGTGTCACCGAGGACGCCACGGCCTGGCACGATGCGCCGAAGGACTTTCTCGTACCGGTAAGAAAGCTTTCGCCCATGATCGCCAGACGATTCGAAGAGACATTGCAGAAGAAGCATCCGGACCTCTTTAAGCAGATCCCGGCTAAGGTCTGGAAGCGAGAGTGGTGCTCGTACTGCAAACCCTACGGAACAGGCAAAGAGGCTGTTCTGAACTACCTCGCCCGTTATGTCTTTCGGATTGCCATCACCAACCATCGGCTCATTGCTATGGACGAAAGCCACGTTACATTTCGGTACAAGGACCACAATACGGACCAGTGGAAGATCGAACGTATCGAAGGCGTTCAGTTTATCCGCCGATTCCTTCTTCATGTACTACCGAAAGGCTTGCACAAAGTACGCTATTACGGTCTTTGGCACCCCTGCAAAAAAGATCGGCAAGCCAGGGCCCGACTGCTGCTTGCAATTACCAAGCTTATTACGGCACCCGATCAAGGCGACCCGATTCGCCTTGTGGCTGATCTTGCTGAGCAGGCGCTCAAGCAAAGTGACTTGGAATCCCACGAATACAAGGTGAAATGTCCGAAGTGCGGTAGCACGAACGTCCTTCCGTTAGAGACGATCCGCCGTGGAAAGGCTGATAACACGACCCCTAACCGAGTAGGGGTAAGGATAACTTAACTCCCTGCTCGCACTTTGATTCAGCATAGACATAAGACCGTGTGACCGATACCGGTTCGTCGCGCTGTCCCCGTCTCGTGTTTACGGCAATCGCCGTAAGCCCACGGAGGCGGTCCGTCCGTATTGGATGAAATTTAAGCATCAAAACGCATTAACGCCGGCAAAATCTACCAGATTAGCTTTGTAAGTCGCCGGGATGCCCACCGATGTGATCTCATCCTGCCCCGCGCTCAGTCCAATGTGGTTTTTCCCATCGGCTGCGCGACGGGAAAAACCATATCTATTTTTGGTGCTCATGATGCAGTTTCCTTTAATTGTAGGGCTGTCCCTGGGCCGCTGGATAAGGAAACCGACTAATCCTGTCGCTGCAAACCAAGGTGAA
>PIVW01000944.1 GCA_003353825.1 Chloroflexota bacterium | reverse complement strand
TCATTTCTTGTCCTCCTCAGTTTCTGCTAATTTCGACCACGGCACCGGAATCAGTCCATGGTCCTTCACCCCAGCCTCCTCACTGTCACACAGCACAGTCACCGTGCCCCCACCATGACACAGTGCAACCAACACAGTGTGGCAGCTTGCTTCTCCCAGCCCCATGGTGGCGAAAATGTAGTAGGTCGGATCGCCATCCCCCGGCCAACAGTATAGTTGTGGTAGTTTAGTCATTACCTCTCCTATCTCCTTCAGTTAGCATTGACGGCGGGGCAAAATCCCCATGCGGTTTAGTGTATGACCACAGCCCCTCCATCTTGGTGTAGCCGGTGTCCTGCTGTTGTGGGATGCCCCAGCCTTGGTAGTCTGTGCCGCGCAGGGATTCGGCTATGGCGGCTAGGCTGTCGGGTTCGTGAAGCGGGATGGTGTCTGGTGCTTCATAAACCTGCCCGTCGTATGTTGGGCCGGCTACTCCTGGAGGGATGCCGGTGGAGAGGATTATCTCTGAGGTATCTGGATTTGCTGTACCATCACTGCGACAATAGGCGCAAAATCCCTCGACTTCATATACCCAAGACATTTTTTTCGTCTGCGATTCGGGGGTGTGTCGCTTCATCGGCCCAGTCCACCTCCAATCCTCCCTCTGATATGTCCAACCTTCTTGGATGGTGTCTGGAACCTGGGGGGCGGGTGTTGTGTCGGCCATGCCTACGTATTGCCAGTAATTGCTGTGTTCACCAAGTGGATTAGATGATACTTTCATACCTGTTTCATGAAACCGAGCCTGACCCCCCCTATTCACACAACTCACTATACAGATGTCCCCCACCTTGACCACTGTCTGTGACTTACTAGGATTATCTGCCACCCTCTCCCACATCTGCCCCACAGCTAATTCAGTGGGTGTGTCGTGCCATTCGGCTACGAGGTTGGTCGGGTCATCCGCTTTGTCAAGCCTTTGCCCCAGCTTATTATACCAGCAGCTCGGTTCACGGATGCCAGTATTAGCCCGGTCAATATACGCCACCCACCCAGGATACGATACATCCATCGGCCCAGCCTTCAGCCCGTTCGCCATGCGGTAACACTTGCCTTCTTCGATCACTAACTCACCCATGCTGCGTCCTCCTAGTCAAAAATAAAAACCAATCATCACGATACCCACTATCGCAATATAGCCGCAAATACTCCCACGCCAACTGGGCTCCCGTGGCCCCCATGGCGCGAAAATGCTGCATCACAAAATCAACCTGCATATGTATATCTGGCATCATGCAACCCCCCGCCACATGCGCCAAACCCGCACCACATATGGTGTAGTTTGGGCTGCGTACAGCTCCGTTGTGGCCTCGTGCAGCAGCTGCGCCGCCAACTCAAATTGGCCCAACAGCTCCAGTACCTCCCTCTCGCTGCGGTAGGTGCCATCATTCATTCGGGCAACCAAAGCCTCGTAACTGGCCAACAGCTCGCCAATATGTCGTCGTTGCATCGATCTCATTTTTTGCCTCCTGCGGGTTACCCAGACCCAGACC
>PIVW01000355.1 GCA_003353825.1 Chloroflexota bacterium | reverse complement strand
TTGCGAGAATTCATAAGGGTCAACGTGCGCCAAAGCACTAACTGTGTCGCGCAGGGAGTCGGGGCGAGGGATGAGTTCCCAAGCCCCTTCACGTTGGATGATGCGTTTCACCAAGCCGACTTGGCCGGTGGTGGAGAGTAGTTGTCGATTGAGGTCACGGAACTCGCTTTCGCGATCGTTGTTGGTGCGGGGCAGGCCAGGAATATCGTAGCAATGGAATAGTCCCGGTGTGTAGTTGAGCGTGGTGCGTTGGATTTTGTCACAGAATTCAGCTAGACGAGGGGAATCTTGACCCTGCAGGGTGATATCGTCCAGATAGGAAAAGAGCTCTTGTTGCACTTGAGCAGAGGAGCGCTCAGGTTTCCCTTCAGGGTCTAACAAATCGGCAATTTGATCCAGCCAATCGGCTGCCTGACGCATCTCAGCATGGTCAGACTGAGCGGAGAGCAACGCCTTTTGCAATCCTTTTTGACAAATTACCACAGGCGCTCAATCAAGTTCAGATTGGGTTAGTGAGGAGGCGGGAAAAGAAATCCGATGTCCAGTTCCGCGGCCAAGTCCATGCAGAGACGGCAATGTTGATAGCGAGCGTTGTCCATGACGAGCGTCAGCGGTATGTGCGAAAATAACTTTCGTATTTGCTTCAGCAATTGGCAGACTGATTCGGCATTGATATAGCTGTCGTTGGTGACGGTGATGACTTGCTTGGTTATGGCATCCAGTTCCGGCTTTGGCCTCTTCTATTAGCGGTTCTAACTTTTTTTGTAGAAGATCCTCCTGCTCCTCCCGGTCCACTTTCGCTGGAATCTGTCCCACTTTCCGCCGCTTTAGACCCAGGCTCTTGAGAAATCGTCGCACTTGGTCGGGACTGCGCTCAACGCCCGTCAAATCTTTGATCTGCTTCGTTGCCTCCACGCCATCCACTGCCAGTCGCTCACGAAGCTCTTCCTTCAGTATCTCATGGTACGGCTCCAGGGAGCTCACTGGAGCCGTACTACTTTATCCTTGACAATGCCGCCAATCCACCCTCTTCATATAAACGCAGGTGCTCACGCACCGTCTTCTGAGTGACATCCGCTATCTCTCCTATTTCCTGATGCGAATATGCCATCCCTTTCAAGTAGACGACCATGATCCGCCGTCTCACCTGCGGGTCTTCATGGTACCCGCGCCCCCGCTTTAGCGCTTGCATATCATCTTCAGAAGTGTCTAATTGAATCATGAGCCTTACAGCTATTTAGCTCAAAGGTGTACACAATTGCATTCTTCGGGTAATATTCTCTTGGGTTATTCATGACCCACTTCTCTTGGTTGAGATCGAGCTAGTATGCTATAAAACCCCCCCTCGTCAACTCTCGAAGTAACTTTTATGCTGCTGCCTTATCACATCACTTCTTCTTGTGTAGGTGAGTTTACGCCTTCGGACTTCCCACTCTAATGGTTCATCTTATTTCAATTCCACTTATGTCGAATTTGCTACGAATACTTGTAATCCGCTCGCTGGCGCCAATGTTACTAGTACTGATTTCTGGTTGTGCCGCTGGCAGCGGGTTGGCGCTGCCTTACGTGGATATGGATGAACGACAAGCCTTACCTGAAATAATACGATCAGACGTAATTCCCTTACGTCTAGCTGTCGCTGCCATCATATCGCCTCAAGGCAATGCTGAGAGTTACAGCGAATTGGCGCATTATCTGGGTCAATCCACAAATCGTCCCATCGAGGTGGTGCAGCGTAAGACCTATGCGGAAGTCAATCAACTTATCGAAGAAAACCAGGTGGATGTTGGGTTTGTCTGTACCAGTGCCTATATCCATGGTCATGACGCATTCGGCATGGAACTGCTTGTGGCACCGGAAATCAATGGAGAGAGCCTATATTACTCGGAGCTGATCGTGCCCACTGATAGCGAAGTTTTCCTCATGGCGGACCTTCAAGGCAAGACGTTTGCTTTCACCGATCCAATGAGCTTCACTGGTCGCGTTTACCCCTCTTATCTTGTGCAACAACTAGGATTTGAGCCCACCTCCTTTTTTAAGCGAGTATTCTTCACCTACAGTCACGATCGGGCTATCGAAGCTGTCGTGGCAGGATTGGCTGATGGTGCTGCTGTCGATAGTCTTGTACTTGATTATGCCATCAGTCGAGATCCAACTCTAGCAAAGCGAATCCGGATAATTCACAGGTCAGACCCGTTCGGAATTCCTCCTGTGGTAGTGCCACCCGATCTCGCCCCTAAACAGAAATTGCTTTTGCGTGAAGCATTACTTACTATGCATGATGATTCTCTAGGACAGACTATTTTAACCGGGCTAGGCATTGACCGTTTTGTTCCCATCGATGATAGCGCTTACACTAAGGTGAGAGAACTCATTCAAGAGGTTGGGGGCTAACCGATGTCTTCATTTGCGCTACCCAGCCGGTCTAACATATCGACTAAGCGGTTAGAGAGAGCCTGGACATCGGTCGGTGGTGTCAGCATTCGCACTAAAATCATGGGAATTGTCCTTATACTGACGATTGTGTTGGGCCTAGGGGTAACATGGCAGGTGCGTACGGTGATGAATAACGTGTTTATGGCCGAATTGGATAATCGTGGCAAATCGGTGACAAGCGATCTTGCGACGCGGAGTATTGACATCGTTCTGTTCAATGATAACTTTGCCCTTTATCGGTTACTCAAAGAGACCGTCTCCAATCATCCCGATGCTCGATATGCGTTTGTCGAAGACGCCGATGGTCAAATAGTCGCACACACATTCGGCGATGAAGGCTTCCCCACTGCTCTACTAGCGATCAATGAAAATCATGGTGGTGTGCGGAGCGACTCAATTAAAACTATCATATTCATGAGCAACGAAGGCGTGATTCACAATTTCGTTGCGCCTGTTTTCGATGGAAAGTTAGGAATGATCCATCTGGGCTTGGCAGAGTCCCGTTTGACAAACGTCATTAATACCGTGACCGGTCGGATGCTTCTGACAACCTTGGTTGTAGCCATTACTGGCATACTGGCAGCAATTTTACTAACTTGGCTATTAACCCGACCTATCCTACATTTAGTCGAGGCCACACAAGAGGTAGGTCGAGGAAATTTACAAACGCGCGCGCGCCACTGGGCCGACGATGAGATCGGTGACCTGGCGGATGCTTTTAATCAAATGGTGCGTGATTTGGGTGCCAGCCAGAGCGAAATTGCTGAAAATGATGCTGCACGTGGCCGCTTACTGGAGCAATTAATCACGGCTCAAGAAGAAGAACGAAAGCGGATCTCGCGCGAACTACACGATGGTATAGGTCAGGCGCTGACTTCACTAATCGTGGGCATGAAAATCACATACAAACTCGAGAATGCAAATGATATGCAAGAAAAGAGTGAAGAATTATGCCATTTTGCCGCTGACACGCTTGATCAAGTAAGGATAATCAGCCGCCAGCTACGTCCCAGCGTCTTGGATGACCTCGGTTTGTCTGCAGCCCTCGAACGTTTCGCAGATGAATTCACTCAACTTTACCCAGGGGTAAAAGTCGATCTGCACGCGACAGTTAACCGCCGTCTACAACCCGCTCACGAGATTTCACTCTACCGCATTATTCAGGAGGCGATGACCAATGCTGGCAAGCACAGCAACTGCCGTACGATCAGTGTGCTGATTCAGCAGCGTAAACATAGTGTTCAGGCAATTGTCGAGGACGATGGCCGGGGGTTCGATCCGGTATCGGCTCGGCGTGAAGGTCGTAGTGTGGGCATCCACGGTATGGCCGAGCGAGCGGAATTGGTCGGGGGCAGTTTGGGGATCGAGAGTAGCAGCGAAGGAACTACCGTTTACGTCGAGACACCCTTATGAAACGCCTCGCGCGAATGAATACTCCTTGTGAGGTACTAGATTATGCTAGTCCTCATCCATTCTGTCGAAAAGGTCAGATATAAGATCAGCTTGAGAGCCTGGTCTGTAGATACCGCCCCCGTTGTCATGCCGACAAGTAGAACAGACTACCACCTCCGCCTCAGGTTTTATCCGGGTGGGTGTCTGGCACTGTGCACATTCGGCTAGCCTCCCTTTGGCTCGGTCTTTCCAGTTGTTCTCGACCAGTGTCGCCACTCTCACCGTTTCCGCCATATTCAAGGCATCTTCAGGGCAGACAACCACACAAATGTGGCAATCAAGACAGAGATTGGCGCGAAACGATAGTGCGAAGGTCTGGCTATCATCTTCACCATCTCCACCAGTGGCGAAGCGCAACGAAGCGGTCGGGCAGAAGCGAGCGCACAGCTCGCAAGCTGTACAGACAACATCATTTATGGCGACATCAGCATATGGGATGTGCGTGGCCAGGATGACATCGTCGTTCGCGGGGACCGCATCGGTTTGGAACAGGTTTGCTAGCCGGGCGTTAAGACGGCGGCGAGATGTCGGTACTCGGTGGGGTAGCCGTTCTGCCACGGGGACAGGTCCACTCTGTTTGGAGTCAGGCAAGTACTCAATCACATCAGCTGCTTGCTGCTGTACACGCCCGCCCAACATCTTGAAAAACCCTCGGCGGCTTACCTCGGGGCGTCCGTTTTCCACAATGCGCACTGTGTGAGGTTCGGATGCCAGCGTATCCTTTTCCTCCTGCTGAAGGTAGATAGAGGTAGTGCGTCTAAAACCGAAAAGAAGTAGGTTGGCAGCTTCAACTGCCTGCGTAATCGTCTTATGTGCATGGCCGATAGGGCATCGATCACAATAACTGTCATCGAGCCACACGGGCCTATCACCGTCAGCTGCCAATTCCATTAAACATATGGTCGAGAATCCGGCAAGGCAGCGCTGGTGGCGCAGCACTTTCTGTACGGGCATGTGAGAGATGTCTGGCGATTGGTGCACCGAGCAGATCAATCCCAGCGGATGCAGTGGCAGATCAACATGGATACTCAAGAGTTCGGATTCTGGAGTAGACATGAGCAAAAAGACATCGGTCGGGCACACGCGCAGGCAAGCGCCGCAATTCACACACTGCCGTGCTTGAAGATGCGGTTGCCCATTTGATAGTGTGATTGCTGCTGAAGGGCAAGCCTCTTCACAGAGCCGGCAACCAGCATGTTTGTGACGTAGGTTCAAACAGTCGTCACTCCGCACGTCGACAGGGCGAACCTTGAACACCTCGCGAAAGGCATCAACCAGAGTTAGTTCGATCATAAGTCGATACTACAAGCACAACCAGAATCTGGCAACTGCAGCCAACAGGAATAATCCCCTATCACCCGCCGTACACCGGAGCTGGATAGCTGATTGGCCCCAAACCGCCCACCAGCCCATCCACCCACATAGCACATTGGAAGCAGCGTCAACCGCAGCCAGCCGAAGACGTATTGTTCGATCACAATGCGCCCGATGATACCATACCGCTGATGGAAATGAGGATTATGAAGGCTGCTACCGCCGCCGCTTGTCTGGACGTGCCCAAATCGGTAAGAACGATCAACGGGGCCAGGAAGATGTCCACGCCGATAATCCCTGACAGTAGACCAATCCCTAGCCCAGCAACCACTGCCGCTACTATCCCATACTCACCTGGCGCCGTCTCGGGCTTTGGTGAGAAGACTTCAAACAGCAACAATTTCACTGCCACATAGGACAACGTCAGCTTAAGAAAGAGGTAGTGGCTATTTTTGACTGATGCTTGATCGAACCTCGAATTTATCGTCCAAAACACTGAAGGCCTGATGGTTAAACGCTTGATTTCGCGACTTCGATACCTTCCAAATTGCCGAAAATAGTAACTATTCGGTGCCTGAATAGTTACACAAATTGAAAGTCCATCTATGCAACCAGACTACAGCTATCAATCAATTTTGATCCACTACCAAGAAAGATTAGGTAGACCTTACATTGATGCGCAGTTAGCCGCCGAAAAAGCCGCGGGGATCGACGTAATCAGGAACGGCCAGAGCAACCGCAAATTCAGATACCTTGCGCGGTAATAAGCAGAGAGAGCCAGAGCCAACACAGAGATGTTTGGCGTCAAGGCGGTGTTTGACGTCACTGTAGGAAGGATGGCAAATAGATTTATGGCTGCAAGGTAGCCGGAAGCGTATCTTCTAAATAATATGGGTGTGTCCTAAATGAGTTGGAGGCATAATGTGTCGCCAGGATTCGACCTAGATTCGTCAACGTAACTCCCCGTTTCGGAAGATCAGAAGGCCTGAACCGGCCTCCAAACATGTTAGT
>PIVW01000943.1 GCA_003353825.1 Chloroflexota bacterium | reverse complement strand
CAGCCAACCATCAGAGCATCAGCCTCGACGACGTCTTTGGCCGTTTACGCAAATCCCATCAATACAGCGGCAGTTACAGCAACGATCCTGGCTGGAACGCAAACCAATATGTTACGGCCAAATACGAATATGATGAACTGGATCAATTGACCGACGTCTATGGCCCCGACAACAGCGGCGACGCCACGGAGCATACAGAAATCAGCTACGACGGCTTGGGTCGCAAAACCAGCATGAGCGACCCGAACATGGGCGACTGGAGCTACGGCTACGATAACGTAGGCAACCTCATCCGTCAGACCGACGCCAATGGCGTAACCCTGTGCTACGAATACGACGAGCTTAACCGCCTGCGCTACCTGAGAGAGGATAGGAACAGCAGCGCCGACTGCCAGGGCACACTCGCATGGCGAGTCACCCATGAATACGATACCCTGAACTGGACGACCGTACCCACCAATGGCCTAGGCCGCCGCAACTGGCTCAACGATGCCTCGGGTACGACCATCTGGGACTACGACATGCGGGGTCGGGTGGTAACAGAAACCAAAACCATCGGCAACAGCAACCCATACGTCACGCAATACAGCTATGACTCACTGGATCGGGTGGAGACCATGACCTACCCCGATGGCGAAGTAGTGACCTACACCTATGATGAGCGCGGGTTGCTGAAGAGTTCCATCGGCAATAACATCTACGTCAAGGATATGGCCTACACCGACCTGGGGCAAGTGGATACTATGGAACTGGGGGAAAACCGTGAAAACCTAGGCGCCGCTTTGCGCACCCTCACGCATGAGTATTATGATACTGGGAACAACCCAACCTACCGTCTGGAACGGCACTACAGCAGCGGTATCGATGAATTTGACCGTAGTTACAGCTATGACAACGTCGGCAATATCAGCACGATCACCGATGATGCCTTTCCCACAGCTGCACTTGGGAGTACGACTTGGTCATCCGCCAGTCAAACACGCACGTACACCTATGACGACTTGTATCGACTAACCAATGCCAGTGCATCAGGCGCGGGCACGCAGACTTATGCACTTAGCTACAGCTACCAACCCAACGGCAATTTCCAAATGTTTGAAGGCGTCAATCAAACCTATGGAACCCCAAATGGCGCCTGTGCTAATTCTACCGATAAGCATCATGCTCTGATGGCACATGGCAGTAACGAGTATTACTGTTACGACGAAAATGGCAACCAGGTGAGGCGCCAGTTGGGTTCCAACAACTGGGAATTGAATTACGATGAAGAGAATCGTATGCAGGAAGTAATAGAAGATGGCGTTGTGGTCATGACTCATACCTATGACGGCGATGGCAATCGTGTGAAAAAGGTGGACAGCTCGGGCACGACCCTTTACGTGGGCCCTCATTATGAAGTGGAATTCCCGGTGCCGACAGCGACGGCAACTCCCACAGTGCCATCCACAGCTACCCCCTGGCCGACGGCGACACCCCAGCCAACTAACACCCCCGGGCCTACAGCTACGCCTCAGCCGACCAGCACGCCGACCA
>PIVW01000942.1 GCA_003353825.1 Chloroflexota bacterium | reverse complement strand
ACCCCCCAACCCCCCTGCACCCTTACCCCCCTGCCCATCGACCCTCTGCTTCCAGCCAAGAGGTCTTGGAATACCTCGAACACGCCAACCTGTTCATCGTTCCCCTGGACCAAGAGCGGCGTTGGTACCGTTATCACCATCTCTTTGCCGACTTGCTACGCCGGCGGCTGAGTCAAATCTACCCAGAGCAGGTGCCAACCTTGCACCACCGGGCCAGTGAGTGGTACCAGCATAATGGGCTTGTCGATAAAGCGATAGAACATGCTCTCAGTGCCGAGGATTTCGAGCGGGCGGCGCACCTGATCGAAGAACTGGCTGAGGCCGTATGGGGGCGTGGTGAACACACCAAATTGTGGGGCTGGTTGAAAGCATTGCCCGCTGAACAGGTATCCTCCAGACCACGGCTCTCTATTTTTCACGCCTGGGTGCTATTTGCAAATGGTCAACCGCAAGCGGCTGAACAAGTACTGGACTCCACCCTTGCCGTTATCATAGAACCTTCGCCAGGAGACCCGGACCAACTCCCTGATCTGAACAAAGCAGCTATGCAAGGCCGGGTAGCCACCATCCGAGCCTTCATTGCCTCCTTCCGGGGAGATATACCGGACATCATCCACTTCTCTGCCCAGGCGCTTGAGTATCTCCCTACAGAAGACTCAACCTGGCGCAGCAGTGCGGCTATTGTTTCAGGCGACGCGCACGGTTTGAGCGGCCATATAGTGGCCGCCAGGCACTCCTTTTTAGAGGCAGTGGCCGCCAGCCGAGCGGCAGGTAATATTTATCTCTGTCTGATTGCCAGCTTGAAATTGATTATAACTCTAAGGCAACAGGGCCGACTACATCGAGCTATCGGGATTTGTCGGCAGCAATTGCAACTTGTTGACCAAAGTGGGATGGTGCAAACGGCAATGGCAGGTTCGTTATTCGCGGTCTGGGGCGAAATTCTGTGCGAGTTGAATGATCTCAACGGCGCACTGGAGTATGTAAAAAAGGGCACTGAATTGAGTGAGCAAGGGCGTGATGTGGCTGCGCTTGGCTGGAGCCACCTCTGTTTGGTGAGGGTCTTATTTGCCAGGCAAGAAATGGCCGCTGCTGAAGAGACCATCCACAAGATGGAAGAAATCGCCCGAAAATCTGATGTGCCTCCCTGGATCATCAACCCGATAGTAGCCTGGCAGATGCGGATATGGTTAACCCAAGGTAATCTGGAGGCGGCTTCCCAATGGGCACAAGAACGAGGGTTGAACATAGCTACAGCTCTTACAATTTCGGGTGAGGTTGAACACATTGTGTTTGCCCGGCTCCTTATCGCCCAAGGCCAGTTGGATGAAGCGAATGGACTGCTGGAGCGGCTGCTCAAGAAAGCAGAAGCGGGTGGTCGGACTACAAGAACAATCGAGATTTTGATGCTCCAAGCGTTGGCCTTCCAGGCCCAGAGCGACACTTCCCAGGCAATGACCATCCTGGCGCGTGCCCTATCCCTGGCCGAGCCGGGCGGTTACATACGCATTTTTGTCGATGAGGGTTTGACCATGG
>PIVW01000941.1 GCA_003353825.1 Chloroflexota bacterium | reverse complement strand
ATTGTTGCGCTCCTGCTATTTTGTGAGAGGACTAAGAGCGCAAGATTCTAGCAGTATCCAAGGCTTATGTCTACATATTGCTACGATATACATGCTCTTTTATGACCGTGCTGAGTATACGAAGTAACTTGAGCAGGAGCAGGACAACGACCATCGCACCCAGAGCCGCTGCCACAGCGATCAGTGCCGATCTCTGTTCTTCAGGTACAAATTCATCGTAGAGGTCTCTGGCTACACCCATCGCTACTTCGGTTTGTGAGGGGGGAGCGATCTCTGGGATCGGTTCGTCCGCTGCTTCGGGTTGCGCCTGGGCCGCGATAATCCGATCCAAGCTTTCAAGGCCCTGTCGCACAATGGATTTGGCGGAGGTTTCGAGCAAACGTTGCCCCACGCTGGCAATGCGTCCTCCTACCTGTGCTTCGCCCGAATAGGTTAGAACGGTTTTGCCATCGGCCTCTTCCAAGTGGGCATCGCCGCCTCCTTTCACGAATCCGGCTGCACCTTTGCCGTCGATATCCATATGGAAATTCTCTGGCTCCACTCTTTCCGAAAGCCCGACCTTACCGCTGAATCGACCTTGTACCGGCCCTACCCGCACGTTAAGCGTTCCCAAATACTCGGTTTCGCTCACTTTTTCCAAACGCTCACAACCGGGCAGGCATTTGGCCAACACTTCGGGATCCATGATCGCCTGCCACACTGTTTCTCTGGGTGCAGCAAAGGTATACGTTCCAGCAAGTTCCATATCACAACCTCCTTAGAAGGGAGAGATCGGTTACTAGAGATTAGAGATAGAGGGTCGCCTTTTGCCCATTTGCATGATTAAGCTTGTGGCTACCCCTCACGGAGTGATTTTAGCACCACCTGAAGGTCGGGTGGAAATCGATGGTATCAGCTAAAACTAAGGTAGAGCATGCGCGCGGCCGAGAAGAGGACGACAACTAGAAGCAAGCGGTACACCCATATCTGGGCCCATTCTTGGGTAGCCATGCGCGCTGCCGACCATCCACCTAGTAAGCTGCCAATCGCCAAGACGAATCCCAGGAGCCAGTTTACTTGATCATTGTAGATGAAAATCGCCAGAGCAAAGAGGTTGAGCACCAGCACCAGGATGGACTTGATGGCGTTGGCGCGTACCAGTTCATATCCCATATCCAGCACCAATGCCACCAGCAGGAAAACGCCCACACCTGCCTGAATGAAGCCGCCATAGATGCCGATGGCCAGGAAAATGACCCACTCTTTGATACCGGGCTTTATCGCACCTTCCTCGCGTCCCTGCAACCAGCGTTTGGGTTTGAGCAATAGCAGGAAGAAGGTTAAGATCAGCATACCGGCAATCGCCCATTGCATTTGCTGCTCATTGAGATCGCCCGCTATCAACGCTCCGATAATGCCACCAACGGCTGTAGGCACGAGCAGTTTTCGTGAATCCGCCCAGGGCATGACCCCTTGCCGATGATAGCTGAGGGTGCTGGCGCTTGTTTGGAAGAGCACGCTGATGCGATTGGTGCCGTTGGCCACGGTAGCGGGCAG
>PIVW01000940.1 GCA_003353825.1 Chloroflexota bacterium | reverse complement strand
AGGGCCGCAGCCCGTGTTGCTGGGTATGGGACGACAGTGCCAGCCCGAACACGAGGGCTTGTGGCTGCCCAGCTTACGGCGCGGGCAAGATGACTGGCAGCAAATGCTGCAAACATTAGCACAACTTTACACGCAGGGTGTGGATGTGGACTGGGCTGGTTTTGAGCGGGACTACAACCGTCGCAAGGTGGTGCTGCCCACCTATCCCTTCGAGCGAAAACGCTACTGGGTCGATACACGTCGCAGGGGCCGACCTGCAGATATGGCATTTGATCCGCTACTAGGCGAACGACATCTGCTGGCATCTGGCGATGTACTCTATGAAAACGTGCTCGACTGTGCGGAACTACCCTTTTTGGAAGAGCATCAAGCGTTCGGAGAGATCATATATCCTGCGGCGGGCTATGTCTCACTGGCCCTACATGCGACAGAACTTCCTGCGACAGTAAAGGATTTTAACATACACGAAGGCTTGTTTTTAGAGTCCAATCAAGGCGCCCCGATTCAGGTCCATCTACACAATACAGAGTCAGGACGCCGTTTTCAAATCCACAGCCGCCAAGAGCAGGATCACTGGACCTTGCACGGTGAAGGGATTTTAGATGAAGGTGAAGCGGATGAGCGAGCGATTGATTCGCCCTTTGATTTGAAAACACTGACGACAGACCACCAGCTACTGAGCCATGAGGAAATGTACAGCCAGCTTGGCGCAATGCATCTGGGCCCGCGCTTTCAAGGGCTGGCGCGTAGCTGGTGGGCCGAACAAGATGCGATTGGCGAGTTCATCATGCCGGACGCACTGCAGGAAGATGAAGACATGATGGTGCATCCGGCGATGTTGGACGTACTTTTTCAACTGGGCGCCATGCTCAGCGCTCGTGCAGGTCATGAAGACAGCGACGACCTGTACCTGCCGGTGCAAGTGGGGCGGCTGCAACTAGTAGCACCCCTAACCGAACACTTCTATTGCCGGGGCCGGCTGCATGACACCCAAACCGGCGCCGAGACACGCACCGTTGATCTACAGGTGTGGGCGCCCGACGGTAGAGTGTTGTGTGAGGTCGAGGGATTGGTCTTCAAGCGGGCGCGGCGGCAGGCCATACTGGCGAGACGGCGCCATCAGGTCGACCACCTGCTCTATGAGATCGCCTGGCAAATCACGCCAGCACTTGCAGGGAAGGCTGATGAAGCCATAAACGGACGGTGGTTGCTGGTTTCAGACCAAAGGGACTGGTCGCAGGATGTAGCTGCAGCATTGCACGATGCCGGTCAACGTTGCGAAATCGTGCAACTAGGAAACGACCATGAAGGTTCATCTCACATATCCGACCCGGCCGACGTCGAAGGATGGCTGGCGCTGTTGGCGAAAGTCGATGGTAGAGACAACGACACCTTGCCTGACGAAGAGGCGCTAAGCGGTGTGATCTGGCAGGTGGGCATAGATGAACATTCAGATGGTTTGGCGCAACTGCGCCCGGGCTGCGGTGGAGCATTGGCATTAGTGCAGGCACTTTTGCGTTCAGGCTCTGTGCAGTT
>PIVW01000939.1 GCA_003353825.1 Chloroflexota bacterium | reverse complement strand
GTCAAGCGGTCGTTGTTCTCCTGGCCCGCAATCGTTGCCTACCCAGTAGCGTTCACCCTCGTGAGGCCCGTACCTGGGCACCGGAGCAGCGGGTGCGGCAGTCGGTGCCCAATAGGCTTCGCCGTTGACAATCTTGTCGTCGTTTGCATCGGCATACATCATCCAACTGACTGTCAGTGTCTTTAGATGATTAAGGCAAACCGCACGTCTGCCCTGCTCTCTGGCCCGACTCAGTGCGGGCATGAGGACACCCATCAGGACTGCAATGATGGCGATGACTACCAATAGCTCAATGAGCGTAAAACCGCTTCTCTTGCGCATAATCGGTCTCCTTACTCTTTCATAACAAGTAGAACTCATCCCAAAAGCCGCTGCCAGGTCTGGCCAATGCCTTATCCTTCATTGGACTAGCTTCTGCTAGCGATGTGCTTCGTTCACTTGCACGCGCGCATGGAGATACAGCAAGGCAAACGATCACAACCATAGGGGTGATTTCTTTTGTCATAAATGGATCTTACACAAAAACAATATCAGCCAGGGCGCTTGACACACGCGTCAAACGCCCTGGCAAGCTAAAAATCCTATCTGTTCTGAAGGAGATATAAGTCTACTCATCGAGCACAAGCAATGACTCAATTAGAAGACGATTTACCACTATGGATTCACAGTCCCGATGCGCTATTCCGTCCAATCGTCCGGATGCACAGTAATCGTCATGGTATCGGAACTGGTATACTCACCATCGTTGGCCTCCAACTGTAAGACATAGGTACCCTCAGCAGACACGGTCACCGTGGTCTGCAGGGCCGTAGGATCGGCAATCACAGCACCCGGGAGGGCGGAATCGGCGTCACTGGGCTGTTCGACCACCGACCACGTCACGGTGTAAGGTTGAATTAGGCCATCATCAGTGACGATTCCGCTCACGGAACCGGTGCGTGTACCATCCTGCAGAAAAGTGCTTATATCAGGGCCAGCAAAGGTAGAAGGAGGTGCATTGTCCGCCACAAAACTGAAGATAGGCCCCAAAATCGGATCATTGGGATCGCCGATATAAGTATCCACGGCCCAATAGTACCGTGTCTTTAGTTGAGTTTGCACAGTCGTGGATGCTACGTTGCTTTGACTGACAACTCGTATGGACTGCGGATCAAGGAAATTCCAAAGTGCATCATAGTCGTCGGTGAAGTAGACGTCAACGAGCACTGGTTGACCCGGTACACATGGATCCGGTAGGGTCCAACTCAGCTCCACCTCGCCGGGTTTTGCGATAGCACCGTCGGCCGGATTAGGAATAAGCTTGTGGACAGCCGTCAACGTGGTTTGGCCTGGATTCGTAACGTTATAATCCAGGTTCAGCGTGCCTTGGCCGTCATAGCCAGTGATCCAGCCGTTGTCGATGCATTCCTGGACCCACCCGAGCTCATCGTGGGTTAGTCTCAGCGTACCGGCCCTGACGTCCATTGTGCCGACAGCATCTTCGTCCCATCTCATCCCAAGCCAGCCGGCGATAATAGTTCCACCATCCAGATTCACGT
>PIVW01000018.1 GCA_003353825.1 Chloroflexota bacterium | reverse complement strand
AAATCATGTTACGTGATTTGAGACCCGATAAGTTCAACATTGCATTACCTCCAAAACTTTTCCCTGATTATACTACCACTACATATGGGTGCGCCACGCGAAATCCCAAAGAGCCAACATGTCTTATCACATGACACCCGACGAATTCCGACGCCATGGCCGCGCCCTGGTGGACTGGATCGCCGATTACCACGAACAAATCGAAGCCTATCCAGTGCTTTCGCAAGTGCAACCGGGTGAGGTGCGGGCGCTCCTGCCCGAGCAAGCGCCGCAGACCGGCGAATCTTTTGAAGCGATGCTAAAAGATGTCGAGGATATCATCCTGCCCGGCATCACCCACTGGCAATCACCCAACTTTTTTGCTTATTTCCCCACCGGCGCCTCTTTCCCTTCCATGCTTGCTGATCTGCTATCTTCGGGCTTTGGCGTGCAAGGGATGTTATGGGCCACCAGCCCGGCCTGCACTGAGGTCGAAACCCACGTGCTGGATTGGCTGATCGGCATGATGGGCTTGCCAAAGCGTTTCCTTTCAACCGAGTCCGGAGGTGGGGTCATTCAAGAATCAGCCTCCAGCGCCTCACTGACGGCATTGCTGGCAGCGCGTGAACGTGTAACGCAGTACGCTTCGAATCTGACAGGCCTAGAAGGGGGGCTGGTGGCCTATGCTTCTTCGCAAGCGCACTCTTCTATCGAAAAAGCCATGATGATCGCCGGTTTGGGGCGCGAGAACCTCCGGCTGATCGATGTGGATGCAGACTTCGCTATGAATCCTGCCGACCTGGCGGCAAGAATCGACGCTGATTTAGCTGCCGGTTTTATCCCCTGTTTTGTGAGCACTACCATCGGCGCCACCTCCAGTAACGCCATCGATCCTATCCCCGAGATCGGGAAAATCTGTCAGGAGCATGACATCTGGCTGCACGTTGATGCTGCTATGTCGGGCACCGCAGCACTCTGCCCCGAGTTTCGCTGGACGCACGAGGGATTAGAACTGGCAGACAGCTACTGTTTCAATCCACACAAATGGATGTTCACGAATTTTGATGTCGATTGTTTCTATGTGGCGGATCGCTCAGCGCTGATCAAAACGCTCAGTATACTGCCCGAGTATCTCAAAAATCAGGCCAGCGAGTCGGGTGCTGTCTTCGATTACCGGGATTGGCAGATCTCTCTGGGACGGCGATTTCGAGCCCTCAAACTCTGGTTTGTGATCCGGCATTATGGCGTCGAGGGATTGCGATACCACGTACGCCGGCACGTGGAACTGGCACAACAGTTCGCGGGCTGGGTTGAGGCAGATGCTCGCTTTGAATTGATGGCCTCGGCCCCGCTCAATCTCGTTTGTTTCCGGCACGTAGGGGGCGACGATCTCAACCAGGCGCTGATCGAGTACCTGAATAGATCGGGAGAAATCTACCTTACACATACCAGGTTGAACGATGTTTACACCTTGCGCATGAGCATTGGCCAGATGCACACTGAAGAACGACATGTCGCCGGGGCCTGGCAATTGATTACAGAAACGGCAGAACGGTTGGCTGCTGATTTATAGGATATAACAGCTTGTAGTAGGCGTCTTAGCGCACTGATTACGGCGATGAATCGCCTACAACAATGGCGACGCTCCTGCACTCAATGCCAGGATGATCCTTGAGATGAAGCCGTACTTGGGTATGCCCACACAATCTTTTGATGATCATGATTGGATATGGTGGGCATGGTTCATTTCGCTAAATGATAACACAAAACACTGAAGTGCCAGTCCCCCTGGAAACAATATCGCCAAGCTATTATCAAGTAGTTGAAAAGTATGCACCTCTTAAGCAACGAATAGAGGAGTAGACAAGTAGGCGTGGCCGGCGAGTTAGTGTCCTTGTTTACCTATCCCTTGTCAACTTATCCCTTGCCTACTCTACCAGACAAAATCTGCATACAGCCACACTCACTTCATATCTACAACAATTCCTTTATCCGTTCCGCCACCTGCCGGGTCATGCCAGGCACCGATGCGATCTCCTCGATGCTGGCGTTGCGGATGGCATCGATGCTGTCGAAGTGCTTGAGTAATGCCAGGCGTCGCTTGTTGCCTACCCCTGGCACCTCCTCAAGGCGGGATTGGGTCATGCCCTTGCGACGCAGGTTTCTTTGATAGCTGACGGCAAAGCGGTGAGCTTCATCGCGAATACGTTGCACCAGGTAAAGCTCAGGACTGCTGCGATCCAAACGAATGGGATCTTTTCGTCCGGGCAGAAAGAGTAGCTCCTCCTGCTTTGCCAACCCTACCACCGGTACCACCTCGAACAGTTCCATATCTTTGAGTACCTCGACTGCGACATTGAGTTGGCCTTTGCCGCCATCTACGATCAGCAGGTCGGGCAATATCTTCCACACGGGGTCCACACGTTTGCCCGGGCCTTGTTCCTCCCCCTCTACTGCCCGGCGATAGCGACGCCGCAGTACCTCGCGCATACTGGCATAGTCGTCGGGTTGGCCGCTCTGCGTGACTGACCGCACCTTGAAACGGCGGTATTCACTTTTGCGGGGGGCGCCGCGCACAAAGATCACCATGCTGCCCACCGTGTTTGTACCCTGCAGCGTCGATATATCGTAACACTCGATGCGGGCAGGCGGTTTGGGGATATCCAGCGCCGATTGTAGATTGGCGACGGCCTCCGTATGGCGGTGAGCATCCGCTTCCCATTGTGCCTGCATCGCTGTGAGCGCGCTATGGGCGTTTTCGGTGGCCATGGCCACCAGTGCCTTTTTGGAGCCACGCTTGGGAATGCGCAATGTCACTTTGGCGCCACGTTTGCTACGCAGCCACTGCTCGATGACGGCGTGTTCATCCAGGTCGCGTGGCAGCAAGATCTGTGGTGGGAGATAGGCAGCCTCATTGTAGAATTGTTTGAGAAAAGAGCCCAGAAGCTCTCCGTTCGCTTCCTCTTCGACGCCCTCGAGCAAAAATGATTCGCGGCCGATCAGTCGGCCGCGACGGATGAAGAAGACCTGCATACAGGTGTTACCTTTGTCTTGAGCAAAGGCGATGACATCTTCATCTTCCTGCCTGCCTGAAACCACTTTTTGACGTTCGACAATACGCTCGGCCGATTGAATCTGATCTCGGTACATGGCCGCGCGCTCGAACTGCATACGTTCGGCCGCCAGGATCATACGGCGGTTTAGCTCTGTCATAGCATCATCGGTCTTGCCTTCCAGGAATTGGCAGAGACCATCGATGACGGCCTTGTATTCTTGACTATTGACAACGCCAATACAGGGGCCGGCGCAACGCTTTATATGGAAATAGAGGCAGGGACGATCATCATTGCCGCTGATCTCCCGCTTACAGTCGAGATAAGGGAAGACCCTGCGAAGCGCTTCCAAGGTCTGTCGTACGGCGTAACCACTGGTAAAAGGGCCGTAATAGCGGGCGCCATCGGGCAACATGCGGCGCACTACCGATATCTTTGGGAAATCGTCCCGCCAATGCACCTTGATATAGGGGTACTGTTTGTCATCCTTCAGACGTATGTTGTATTGTGGCCGGTAGCGCTTGATTAGTTCATTTTCAAGGATCAGCGCTTCCAGCTCCGTATCAGTCACCACCCATTCCAGATCGGCCACATCAGCCACAAGGTGCCGTGTTTTCGTCGTATGTTGTTTCTGATCCTGAAAATAGGAGAGCGCGCGCGATCGTAGATTGATCGCTTTGCCCACATAAATGACCTGATTGCGGTCATTTCGCATCAGATAACAGCCCGGCCTGATGGGCAGGGTTTTTAGTTTAGCCACGAGGGCAGAAGAAAGGTCGGGTTTTGGCACTGTGTTTGAATGAGTTATAAAATCAGAGGATGAATTATCTTAGCACACGCATTCGCAAGACATGGAATCGCAGGACTATTTTTCGACATTGTACATTAAAGGAGTTCCCAGAATGAAAAATGCTCCCAAAACCTTAGTCCTACGTGAAGCGTGAAGCGTGAAGCGTGAAACGTGAAACGTGAAACGTGAGGATCTAGGCGTGAATCATTACGTATCACGTTTCACGAGTTTTGAATTATTTTCTTTCTGGAACAGCCTAACAAATCAATGCGGTACTTGAGAGCTTTGACATGACCCCAACCGAGTCTCTGCCAATCACACGCAGCCTGGCCCTCGCCTACATCTCATCTCTGGTCGTTGCTCTGCTCATGGCCACCGTGTCCGTGGCTGGTCTTCTGTATCAAACCGAAGTCTATCCGTCTCAGGAATTAGCACAGTCATTTGTCGCCAACGATCTGGTCAATCTCATCATCGGTCTGCCCATACTGCTCGGTTCGATGTGGTTTGCTCGTAGCGGGAAGTTAATCGGGTTGCTCTTCTGGCCGGGTGCGCTCTTCTTCAGTGCCTACAATGCCATCATCTACGTGTTTGCCATGCCGCTCGATTGGGCATTTCTCGCTTATCTTATGATCCTTGTGCTCTGCCTGTACACGATGATTGGGCTGTTGGCAAGAATTGATGGAACAGCAGTGCAGGAGCGGCTCAACGGCCGGGTAACAGAACGACTGGCCGGGGGCGTGCTGGTTGGTCTCGGCGCACTCTTCTTGCTCCGAACCCTCGGCGAATTCGCCAGCGCAATTGTCAGCCAGACAGCTCTTCCTGACACCGAACTGGCACTGCTCGTGGCCGACTTCTTGATCATGCCGACCTGGATCATCGGCGGCGTGCTGCTGTGGCGGCGTCAGGCACTTGGCTATGTGGGTGGCACCGGGCTGCTCTTTCAGGGCAGCATGTTGTTCATCGGCTTGATTGTATGGATGATTCTGGCGCCATTGATGACAGGTGCACCTTTCGTTCTGACGGATGTGATCGTAATATTCATCATGGGCCTGATCTGCTTTATTCCCTTTGGCCTCTTCGTGCGCGGCGTCGCCAAAGCTTAGGCTAGATCGCGTAGCGAAACGGCGAGGGATATGGCTATCTCAAGGCTCTATGCCATCCAGTTGAGAAATCTGACGGGCATCTACAGTAGGCTTGCGTCCGTTTTCTGGAAGCGGAGGAACGCAGCGCATGAATAATACCAATCTCGAAACCCCAGAGGATCGTTGGACACTGGACACTGCTCTACAAAGTCGGCGCAGCAGCGGCCCTGATCGCAGTCGTGTTCTTCCGCAGGAATTGTGGGACGGAACTGGTTACATTCAATGGCTTCGGGATCTGGGACGTGCCAGCGACAACTCCCATCAACGCTGGTGACTGGTTCACACTGCTTCAGAACGACCTGTTCGTCGGTCTGGCGTTGTTCAACCTCATTGACCTGATCAACTACGCGCTGGTGGGCCTGATCTTCCTCGCCCTTTACGGCGCTCTACGAGGAATCAATAAAAGCGCCATGGTCATCGCTACAGTCTTTGGCTTTGTGGGGATAGCCGTCTACTTTGCGTCGAACCAGGCTTTCTCTATGCTGGACCTCAGCAAGCACTATGCAGACGCCGCAACAGATGTGCAGCGAGCGATGTATCTGGCAGCAGGGGAAGCATTACTCGCCATCGATAATCCCGGCACGATCTACCAGGGCACCGGCATGTACCTGAGTTATCTGTTCGTGCTACTGGCTGGGCTGATTACCTCGGTTGTCATGCTGCGTAGCCAAATCTTTAGCAGATGGGCAGCTTATGCGGGGATTCTGGCCAATATACTTGCATTAGGCCAATTCGTCGCCCTGGCCGTTGCACCGGCAATTATCTGGCTTCCCCCAACCCTATCCGCCCCATTGCGGATGGTGTGGTATATCCTGATCGCCGTTGGACTTTTTCGCCTGGGATCGGGCAAAGTAGAAGTTGATGAATGGAATGACCGTTCTCTCTCATTGGAGGCATCTGATGAAAATAGTTAAGATTATTCTTGGTGGCATCGGTACGATCATTGGTAGTTTCATGCTCTACCTGCTGGCGGTGGCATTGGCTCCACGATTTCCAACACCCAAACAAGACCTGTCTCTGCGCGAACTGAAACCTGATGATGACGTCGCTTCGACGGGTCCGAGATCGGAAGTGACCTTTGATGTCGATGGCACAACGCTGAGGGCATGGCTGTACTTGCCCGCAGATAGAACAACCCCAGCCCCCTGCATCGTGATGGCTCATGGTCTGGGGGGAACGAAAGCGATGGGTCTCGATCGTTACGCCGCCCGCTTTCAGGCAGCCGGTTTTGCGGCATTGGCATTCGATTACCGTTGTTGGGGGGATAGTGATGGCGAGCCACGCGGGCTGATCTGGATACCGCATCAACTCGCAGATTACACAGCGGCCATTGAGTACGCTCGAAATAGAGAAGAGATAGACCCGCATAAAATCGCACTTTGGGGTTCGTCGTTTAGTGGTGGGCATGTGGTCGTGACTGCATCAGAGGATCACGACATCGCCTGTGTCATCGCCCAATGCCCGGGATTAGATGGCCATGAGTCGGTGAGAGCCGCATCTCAGCGGGAAGGCGTCGATCTTCGCATCATCGCACACGCACAGCGTGATCTGGTGAGGTCGTGGCTGGGTTTGTCGCCGCACAGAATTCCGGTTGTGGGCAAGCCTGGCGATGTTGCACTGATGACAACACCCGATGCATTGGACGCCTTCGAACAGTTCGCCCCACCCTACTACGTTAACGAAGCCTGCGCCCGTATCGCCATTCGCGGCGACAAATACCGGCCTGTCAAGCATGCTGGCGATGTGCGTTGCCCCACCCTGCTACAAATCTGTGAAAAGGATGATCTGGTTCCCATCAACAGCGTAGAAACGACGGCCAAACTATTAGGTGATCTGGCTGAGGTCAAGCATTATCCCATTGGCCACTTCGACATCTACATGGGTGAACATTTCGAGGCGAGTGTTGCCGATCAAATCGCATTCTTACACAAGCACCTGATTCCGTCATGATAGTTCTGTCCATACAGCGAAGTCGTACAAGGGCCCTCTGGGCCACCATTCTAGCTGTATTACTTTTCCTGTTCGGTTTCTTCCTCTTTTTCGGTTCCTTTTTCGTCCATCTTGTAATGGTCAATTACACGTTGGACAGATAAATGGGACGCGGACAAACGCTGATCACGAGGATCAAAGAGGTGAGAATCTGCTTTTTCCGTATTCATCCGCGTCCTAATCCTATTCGACAGCGTTCAACATGTGCCTGACTAATACAGTTCAATCTAAAAAAGCCTCAACCGCTCGCAGCTTTATAGTGTATCTGCGGCAGCGCTCTCAGCCTGGCCGCGGCTTGTTCGGCTGTGAGGTCTCTTTGCGGCTCTGCCAACATTTCATAACCTACCATAAATTTCTTTACGGTAGCGGATCGTAACAGTGGCGGGTGGAAATGGGCGTGTAACTGCCAGTATTCGTACGTCTGTACATCGGCATCAGGGCCGGTGGGAGCACCATGCCAGCCCATCGAATAAGGGAAGGAGACCTCGAAAAGATTATCGTATTTGCTCAGTAGACGTTTGAGGATGTCCGAGAGAGAACGACGTTCGGGGTCGGTCAAATCAGGTAGCCGCAGGACATGGCGTCGGGGTAGAAGTAAGGTTTCGAACGGCCATAAAGCCCAAAAAGGTATCACGGCCAGCCAATCTGCGTTCTCGACCACTAGGCGTTCTCCCGCCAAGGCTTCCAACTCAACGTAATCCAACAGCAGGGGCTTACCAAATTGTTCATGATACTCTCGCTGTCTGCGATTTTCTTTGGCCGGTTCAAGGGGGAGGGCGCTCCCGGCCCACACCTGGCCATGCGGATGCGGGTTCGAACACCCCATCACCGCGCCTTTGTTCTCGAATACCTGCACCCACAGGTAGTGCGACCCCAAATCCTCTATCTGTTCAGCCCAAAGATCCACGACCTTACGGATATCATCCAGCGCCATTTCGGGCAATGTCAGGTCATGGCCTGGCGAGAAGCAGAAAACCCGAGATGTGCCATACACACTCTCCAGCTTCAGAAGTGGATTGTCACTTACCGGCGCTGCAGGCGTGTCAGGTAGTAACGTCGCAAAATCGTTTGTAAAGACAAAAGTAGTGTCGTAATGAGGATTGCGATGGCCGCCGGCCCGCGCGTTCCCAGGGCAAAGATAGCAGCCGGGATCGTAGGCAGGTTGGGTGTCTTGCGGGGGACGCTCCACCTGTCCCTGCCAGGGGCGTTTGTTGCGATATGGCGAAACGAGCACCCAGTCACCGGTCAGGGTATTGTAGCGCCGGTGAGGGTGCTCGGTCGGATCAAATATCATTGTGCCGTCAATGGTTGTGGTCTGCGGCTTGCAGATTCTCAGCGTTCGCCAGTTTTCCTGCGAGACGTTCTGGTTGATGAATGAGCAGGGGAAGGCATTGCGAGCATATCCAACCTTGCTCGCCGTTGTAACGTAGCGACACCAAGGGGATCTGCGTGTCAGGGCGTCCGCAATTGAGGCATTGATAAGATGTTGTGTTTGTAGTCATGATATCTCCGATGGTTGAAATTGAACTCATTATAATGGGAGTTGAGTCGTTCGAAATAATCTCAGCCCTCGGCCCACTCCATACTGCGTTGCACCGCTTTAAGCCAGCCTTTATAGAGCATTTCACGAGTCGCCGACTCCATGGTGGGTTCCCACCTCTGGCCGACCTGCCAATTTTGTCGCAAATCATCCAGGTTCTGCCAATAACCCACAGCCAGACCAGCGGCATACGCCGCGCCCAACGCCGTAGTCTCCGCGACCTTGGGCCGGATAACGGGCACGTCGAGGATGTCGGACTGGAATTGCATGAGCAGGTTATTGTACACCATGCCGCCATCCACCTTCAACGCCGAAAGGGTTACACCAGAGTCCTGCTTCATAGCTTGCAACACCTCTAGCGTCTGGAAAGCGGTGGCTTCTAAGGCGGCTCGGCAGATATGATTTTTGTCGATGAATCGGGTCAGACCGACCATAACACCGCGGGCATCAGACTGCCAGTAGGGGGCAAACAATCCAGAGAAGGCTGGTACGATGTACATGCCGCCACTGTCTGGAACCTGTCTGGCGTAGTCTTCGATATGTTGAGAAAAGTCGAAGAAATTCAGATTATCTCGCAGCCACTGTACCAAAGCGCCCGCAATGGGAATTGATCCTTCCAGAGCGTAGACGGCGGGTTGGCCACCCAACTGGTAGCACAGTGTCGTGAGCAAGCCGTGTTGGCTGGCTACAATGTCTGTGCCGGTGTTCATGATCATAAAGCAACCGGTGCCATAGGTGTTCTTTGCATCTCCAGGACTGAAACAGGTTTGCCCGACAGTTGCCGCTTGCTGGTCGCCTAGGGCGCCACAGATCGGGATGCCCTGCCAGGCGCCATATCCGTTTGGATCACTGGAAGGCCGGATTTCTGGCAGCACCTGGCGGGGTATAGTCAGGATATCCAGAATCTCGCCATCCCAATCCAACGTCCTGATATCCATGAGCATGGTACGGCTGGCATTGGTGACATCAGTGATATGCGCCCCACCATTCACCCCACCACTGAGGTTCCAGATAATCCACGTATCTATGTTGCCGAAAATCGCTTCCCCCCGTTCCGCCGCTGCGCGCACGCCCATGACATGGTCCAGAATCCACTTGATTTTGGGGCCTGAAAAATAGACAGAGAGAGGTAATCCCACCTTGGCTCGAAATCGATCCTGGCCCCCTTCACGTGCCAGTTCATTGCAGAGAGTATCGGTGCGGGTATCCTGCCAGACGATTGCGTTGTAATAAGGTTCACCTGTTTTTGGGTTCCAGACTAAAGTGGTCTCCCGCTGATTGGTAACGCCGATGGTCACAAGGTCTGAAGCTGTGATCCCCACCTTATTCATTGCCCCATCCATAACCTCCTGGGTCCTTTGCCATATCTCATTGGCATCATGTTCCACCCAGCCAGGCTTCGGGTATATCTGTTGGTGTTCAAGCTGGTCGCTGCCAACCACACTGCCGTCATGGTCAAAGATCATAAAGCGTGTGCTGGTTGTGCCCTGGTCGATAGCTGCAACGTATTGTGGCATATTCAAAAACCTCCATCATCACGTACCGTAACAATTTTCTGCATTCATGTCAAACAAAATGTCTGAGCATGTGTGATAAAGGAGCCCCCTGTGGTCTCGCCCACGGCGAAGGCGCCGGCAAGGACAGTGAAGCCGATGGCCAGAATCTTTTATTTCTCGCGAGCGAAGCCCAGCCCTTTTTCTTTCAAACTCACCCAGCGCTGATGCCCCAAAACCAAATGATCTAGCACCTGGATGTTAAGCAGCTTGCCTGCATCTACGATCTGTCGGGTGAGCGTTATGTCTTCGGGGGAAGGTGTAGGATCACCACTGGGATGATTATGAGCGACGATCAAGGCTGCAGCATTGCGACGAATCGCCTCTTTAAACAATTCTCCAATGCGTATATGGGCAGTGTTGAGCGACCCCTTGTAGATCGTGGGCATGGATATCACGTAATTTCGGGTGTCGATCAGTACGACTTTGACATGTTCCTGATCCGCATAAGCCAGTTCTGCCATAAGCAACTGGGCTACGTCGTTGGCTGAACGTACCTGAGGTCTGGCCTCGGGTGCAGCCAAGATGATACGCCGTCCTATTTCGATTGCGGCCAGGATCTGTGCCGCCTTGGCCTCACCCACGCCATGGTGGCTGCATAGATCTTCAATGCTGGCTTGCGCCATGGCAGGCAGGCCCTGGTATTGGCGTATCAACTGTGTAGACATATCGATCACATTTGTGCCAGGTGTCCCGCTTCGGAGCACAATTGCAAGTAATTCGGGATCGCTGAGTGATTGCGCGCCCAAGCGCTTCAAGCGCTCTCGAGGGCGTGAATCTTCAGGTAGATCGTGGATTGTGTAGTAAGGATGCTGAACGGACGAGTCAGGCATGGATGGGACAGAGGGGGGCGTAGGCGAGAGATTGGTTGGCTTGCGTTTCTACTCGGGTTCGGCGAAGCTCTCATTGAGAGATGTGCGAAGGTACTGCCTGCGAGTTGCTGCCTGTTGTAAGCGAATCAAAACCGCATCAAGTTGATCTTGCAGATCATATGTACGTTCAGACTCCTCATTACTGTAGACAGGTCCGGACATCGGCGATGGAGCAATAGGGCGCTCTCTATGCTGAAGCCTGTTCTTATGTTCGATTTGAGCCCAGCCAATGGTGTCTACCCAAACTTCCGCCAAATCGGAATCATGCTCTAACATAGAGACCGGCATTTCCAGGACAATCGACAACTGATCATCCTCATTGAAATCGAATGCATAGCGTACAGGAGGGTATCCGACGCTTTGATCTGATTCAAGTGGTGCTGTTAAAGCTTGCTGAATGGACAGGGTTGGAGGCTCCGTTTGCGAAATTGTCTGCACTGGAACGGTGTCCGCCTCTGTGAAAGCCTGCCTATCTGCGGTATCTTCTATCTGCTGAGAGGTGTCAGGCTTCTTTCCGAACAAGCGTGTGGCAATGTAGTAACCTGCGATCACAAAACAGGCAACAATCACGCCTTCTATGAGCCAAGAACTTACGATTATCCAATCCACCATCAGTATCACCTCGGGGGAAGAGGGGGGGGGGGAAATAAGATGAGAATATAATACACTGCCCCCGAAAAGATGGCAATGAGCTGAGAGAGCCCCACTGAGCAAGGCTGACTTCGTCCCCAAACAACACCATCGACCCCTTTTCTTTGGCGAAACGCATGATTTCAGGCCAAATCATCTGCATCCATTCTTCCTGTTCTGATGCCACACCGTCGATATGTTTCGACGATATTCCCTCAGCGGTTTGGACTAAGAATTGGGTTGTGAATTGCCGGCAGGTGGGTGATGGGCTGGGGTCATTGAAGTACCTGGCCCCCTGCCTATTCCGCGTGGCGATCAGCAACCATCGCATCCTCAGCCTGGTAAATGATCGAGAGAAGTTTCGCTACCGGGACACCGATACAGGTCAGTAAAGAGCGCATCTAGGTGATGGATTCCAGACTAGTCCTGCCCGCTGGCAGAAACAGGACTTGCGGGAATGTAACCGAAGGCAGTATCGTTGCCTTGAGCAGTTGCTCTGGACGGGTAATTTGCTCAGGTACAGGCAACTTGATTACACTAATAAGTGATCGCCTTAGCGGTCAGGCCGCCAGAATGTTTGAAATGATGCCTTAAATTCCAAACATCATCCTAATTTCATCACAGCGGCTTTGTTCAACTAGAGATTATGTGGCGGCGACACTGTCACTTATTCAGCATGAGCCTTGGCTGTGATGCATAGCTCGCTGCTGATGTAGTTTGGCCACGCACCGCCACATGAATCCTTAATTCGTTAGCTATTCAAACCCAAACCTTAAAGGAGAGCAGAGATGAATAAAGATAGCACGTGCCCGGTAACGGGCAAATCTGGCAAACTCACAGCCGTCAGTGGCACGTCTAACCAGGAATGGTGGCCAAACCAGTTGAACCTCAAGATTCTTCATCAGAACACTCCCATGAGCAACCCGATGGGCGGGGAGTTCAACTACGCTAAGGAATTCAAGAAACTCGACCTGGAGGCCCTGAAGAAGGACCTCTATGCGCTGATGACGGACTCTCAGGACTGGTGGCCGGCTGATTACGGTCACTACGGGCCACTCTTTATCCGCATGGCGTGGCATAGCGCAGGCACATACCGCATCGGCGACGGCCGCGGAGGGGCGGGGTCCGGAACACAACGCTTTGCGCCCCTCAACAGTTGGCCGGACAATGCGAACCTCGACAAGGCGCGCCGGCTGCTCTGGCCAATCAAGCAGAAATACGGCAACAAGATATCCTGGGCCGACCTCATGATCCTCGCCGGTAACTGCGCGCTTGAGTCGATGGGATTCAAGACCTTCGGCTTCGGCGGCGGGCGCGAGGACGTCTGGCAGCCGGAAGAGGACATTTACTGGGGGGCCGAGAGCGAGTGGCTTGGCGACAAGCGCTACTCCGGTGACCGGGAACTCGAGAATCCTCTCGCCGCCGTGCAGATGGGTCTGATCTACGTGAACCCGGAAGGACCGAACGGCGAACCGAGTGCGATCGCTGCAGGCCGAGACATTCGCGAGACCTTTGCGCGTATGGCGATGAACGACGAGGAGACTGTCGCACTCATCGCCGGCGGCCACAGCTTCGGCAAGACCCACGGCGCTGGCGATGCGGCGCTGGTCGGCCCCGAACCCGAGGGCGCCTCCATCGAGGAGCAGGGCCTTGGCTGGACGAGCAGCTATGGTAGCGGCAAAGGCGGCGATACAATCACCAGTGGCCTGGAAGGCGCATGGACGTCCACCCCGATCCAGTGGGACAACAGCTTCTTTGACACCCTGTTTGACTACGATTGGGATCTGGTGAAGAGCCCCGCCGGAGCCTGGCAGTGGGTTCCGACCGATCCGGCCACAGCGGACGCCGTGCCGGATTCCCACGATCCGTCCAAACGACACGCGCCCATCATGCTCACAACGGACCTCGCCCTGAGGATGGACCCGATCTATGGGCCGATCTCGAAGCGCTTCCACCAGAACCCGGAGGAGTTCGCAGACGCCTTCGCCCGGGCGTGGTTCAAACTGACGCACCGCGACATGGGCCCCCGTTCGCGCTATCTTGGTGCGGAGGTCCCGGCGGAGGAACTAGTCTGGCAAGACCCGGTACCCGCAGTCGATCATGAGCTGATAGACGCGCAGGACATCGCAGACCTCAAGGGCAAGATCCTTGCCTCGGGCCTGTCAATCCCGGAACTGGTTTCGACCGCCTGGGCGTCGGCATCCACGTTCCGTGGCTCCGACAAGCGCGGCGGTGCGAACGGGGCGCGCATTCGTCTTGCGCCGCAAAAGGATTGGGAAGTCAACCAGCCTGCCCAAATTAAGACTGTTCTGCAGACCATTGAGGGAATCCAAAAGGAGTTCAACAGCGCGCAGTCAGGCGGAAAGATGGTTTCGCTCGCCGACTTGATTGTCCTGGGCGGATGCGCAGGTGTCGAGCAAGCTGCGAAGAATGCCGGTCACGATGTGACCGTTCCCTTCACGCCGGGACGCACGGATGCGTCGCAGGAGCAAACCGACGTGGAGTCATTCGCCGTACTCGAACCGGCTGCAGACGGGTTCCGTAACTACCTCAGAGCTAAATACGCCGTACCGGCAGAGGAGCTGCTGGTAGATCATGCGCAACTGCTGACGCTGACTGCTCCTGAGATGACGGTTCTCGTTGGCGGTATGCGCGTCTTGAATGCTAACTTCGGACAGTCTCAGCACGGTGTTTTCACCAAACGGTCAGAGACGCTCACCAACGACTTCTTCGTGAATCTGCTCGACATGAGCACAACATGGAAGGCAACTTCAGAAGACGATGACGTGTTCGAAGGTCATGACCGCACAACGGGCGAACTCAAGTGGACCGGCACCCGTGTTGATCTCATCTTCGGGTCGAACTCCCAGCTTCGGGCGCTCGCGGAAGTCTATGCTCAGGACGACTTGCAGCAGAAGTTCGTGCATGACTTTGTAGCGGTGTGGAACAAGGTAATGAACCTTGACCGCTTCGGCCTCGCCTGATTGTAGCATAAACGTCTTCGAGGGCTTCAGACAGGGCAGCAAAAGAATGGAAAGCTAACGTTCAGGTTCAGCGGCGGCGGCACGCCGTCCGCTGAACCTGAACGTTGGCCTGCCCCTATTGGCCAGAATGAGCCTAGAGGCCATGAATACACTATGGAGCGAGTTCGAGTTATTTCCAAGAAGTGCGACGAATCGCTGTGAGATGGGTACGAGGCATTTCTGGTGGCGGATATGGCCGATTCTATTTTTGTGCTTTCGACACCCGGCCAGGTTTCGTCTGATCATCGCAAGCAGACCCGATTTCAGGCGCCAGATAGTCTTCTTGAGATATATCCAAAGAACAAGTATGCTTGGGGACAGCATTAAGAGATTAGGCTGTAGTAACCTAGCGGCATCAAATACAGCATAAGTCTTTAGGATTTCGAGTGTCGGTGCCTCACGAAACGTGAAAACGTAAAACGTGAATGGTGGCCTGGCAAAACGACGTCACGTCTTCACGTTTTACGTGCTGATCTAAATCAATGTCAACCATTCGAGACCCAGCTGAAACTACATCATTTCTTAGGAGAATCACCCATGTCTTGGAATATCGATCCTACCCATAGCAATATAGAGTTTACCGTCAAACACATGATGTTCACCACCGTGCGCGGTCGCTTCGGCAGTTTTGAAGGCGCCATTGACCTGAGTGCAGATGATCCACTTTCCTCTTCAGTCGAAGGGAGCGTGGATGTGAACAGCATTTCCAGCAATGATGACGATCGTGATACACACCTCCGTTCCCCAGATTTCTTTGATGTGGATACCTATCCCAAAATTACTTTCCACAGCAGCCGAGTTGAGCGTGTAGGCGATGACCATTACAAAGTTTATGGTGATCTGACCATTCGTGACGCCAAGCGTGAGATCGTCTGGGATGTTGTCGACGCCGGCCAAGGTAAAGACCCTGGGGAAATCAGCGTCGTGCGATGAATGCCAACACCAGTATTAGCCGCAAGGATTTCGGAATCACCTGGAATGTGGGCCTGGAGACAGGCGGATGGCTGGTTGGTGACAAGATCAATATGTCTGTCGAACTGCAACTCGTGCAAGTAGTCGATACAGAGGCAGTCGCTTGAGTTAGCGTGAAACAGCGTTTTTGCTAGAAACCTGGCTTTAGCAGCGGGCCTCCTTATCTGTTAGCAAAACAACGGCTTGCCAACACAACCCCAAATACTTATCACAAGGACATGATTACCGACACCGAGCTCAATTCAGCAGACTGGTGGGATTCTCGCTACAGCGAAGGCACCACGCCATGGGATCAGGGCACCGTAGCGCCCGAGATCGCATCATTCGCCCGCGCTCATCCTAATCATGGTGGTTGGGCTATCGACATCGGCTGTGGCACTGGTACCCATGGTCGGGAATTGGCGCGGTGGGGCTATCGTGTCGTAGGACTTGATTTATCGCAGGTTGCACTGCGGCGGGCGCTAACACTGGCTGAGGCAGAGGACTTAGGGTGGGTTGGCGTACAAGCCAGCGCCACTGATCTTCATCTGCTTCGACAGCCGTTTAGCATCGCATTGGACGTAGGTTGTTTCCATGGGTTGACGTCTGAACAGCAACAGGCGTATGCGGCTGCTTTGCTGCGGCGCCTTAGCGTGGATGGCTATTTCTTGTTATACGCTGTTCATCCCCGAACTTATCCTGAGCAGGGTGGTCCTCCGGGTGTAGAACCCGAACAAATCGAAGCAGTCTTCAGCCCTTTCCTGACAGTGGAGTGGTGTCAGCAAGGCTGGCAGGGAGAACGAAAGGCTGATTGGTGGTTGTGGCGCCTTATTTGCTGACGAAGTGCGCCACTGTCACGCCATCCCCGCCTTCACCCTGCTCTCCACTTCGGAACTTAGCCACGACCGGATGGTTGCGTAAGACATCGCGAACTACCTGGCGCAGCGCACCTGTACCTTTACCGTGGATGATCCGCACCCAGGGTAGTTCGGCCAGGTATGCCGAATCGATATATTCGTCCAGAGTTTCCAAAGTCTCTTCGACACGCATCCCTCGCATATCCAATTCCATGCCTGGAGAAGCTTGCACGCGTACATGTGTCCCCCCCGAGCTGGCCGGTTCTGCATGCGGTCTCTCTCTCAATTCCACGCTATCTACCGGCACTTTGAGTCTGAACGAACCAACCTGAACCTCCAGCTCATTTTCACTTAAGACATCTTGTACCTGTCCGCTGGCCTGAAGGCTGTGCACCCAGACGATATCGCCAACCCGGACGGGGCCGGTCAGACGCTCGGGCATAGCACCAACCTCTTCGGGTAACGCCCGTTCCGTGTCCAGGCGTTGCTGTAGTGCTTTTTCAGCTTCGATCAAGAAGCGATCGTGTTGTGTGGGCGCGCCCTTGCCCAAGCGAGAACGAATACGTGATATCTCAGAGTTTATAGCCACAAGCTCCGCCCGTGCCTCCTCTCGCGCCTCGTTGAGCACTGCCCGCCGAGCTTCTTCGATTTTGGCGAGTTGTGCCCGCAATGCCGCTTCACGGGCCGCAACCATGCGCTCAAGGGCCTCAGCTTTTTGTTGGGATTGGCGTGTGGCGTCACGGGCGCTGCGGATTTCTTCTAGCAAGGTGTCGGCGGCCAAGCTCTCTGGGTCCACCATATTTTCGGCGCCGTCGGCGATAGAGCGAGGTAACCCCAGGCGCCGGGCGATGGCTAGTGCATTAGAGCGACCGGGCAGGCCGATGGTAAGCTCGTAGGTGGGGCTCAAGCTTTCCAGATCGAACTCCACCGAGGCATTGACGATCCCCTCTGTGTTGTGTGCGAAGAGCTTTACCTCTGAATAGTGCGTGGTGGCGGCTGTAGGGATGCCACTATCTCGCAGATGTGTGAGTAAAGCACGTGCCAGAGCGGAGCCTTCCTCCGGGTCGGTTCCTGCCCCCAACTCGTCGAAGAGCACCAGACTATGTGGTGTGGCCTCGTGCAAAATGCGGACGATGTTAGTCATGTGCGATGAGAAAGTACTCAAACTCTGTTCGATGCTCTGTTCGTCGCCTATATCTGCATAGATATGCTCGAACAGTGTCAGACGTGAGCCCGGTTTGGCCGGAATAGCCATACCTGCTTGAGCCATCAACGCCAGCAAACCGGCGGTCTTCAGACTAACCGTTTTTCCGCCGGTATTGGGCCCGGTAATGACGATGATGAAATAGTCATAGCCATAGTGAAAATCGATGGGAACGACAGTCTCGTGATCGAGTAAAGGATGGCGTGCCTTGCGCAAGTCCATGAGAACACCTGGGTGTTGCTCTGGTTTTAACTCGGCCCGTCGCTGAAAACCCAGCAGTTCTGGCTGATTGGCGTGTAAGTCGTCGGCAAAATGCGCTCGAGCCAGGATAAGATCCAGGCTACTCAAAGCGGCGAGCGATGTACGGATATAGAGGGCCTCATCTGCTACCAGTTCGGTCAGCTCACGCAAAATGCGTTTGACTTCTTCCTGCTCTTCCATCTGTCTTCGCCGCCAATCGTTATTGAGATCGACAATGCCGAGTGGTTCGACAAAAAGTGTGGCGCCACTGCCCGACTGGTCATGTACGATACCCGGTATCCGACCCTTGAACTCTGATCGGACCGGTAGCACGTAACGTCCCTGCCGCTGCGTTACAATTGCTTCTTGTAAATAGATGGCGTTGTCTGGATTGGTGGCGATCCGTTGAATGCGTGATTGCAGACGATCTTGCAAAACGCGCACTTCCGAGCGCAGGCGCGATAATTTGGGGCTGGCGCTGTCCATCACCTCACCGCGCTCGCTAATGGCACGTCCGATTTCAGCGGCGACATGTTCCAGGTCCTGCAGTAATTCGCCCCATTCTGCCAGAGCCGGGAATTGGGCAGCATTGCCAATGAGGATATGCCGCAACCGGCGGGTACGAAGAATAGTGGAATGAACTGAGATCAAATCGAGGGGAGCGAGGGTTCCGCCCCGTTCAGCCTGTTCTAAAATCGCACGTAGATCGTGAACACCACCCAAGTGCAGTTCCGTCTGTTGTGAGAGCAAGCTACGCGCCTCTTCGGTCTCCTGTTGCCAGAGTCGAGCCTCGCCCAGATCGGCGGATGGACGCCAATTCTCGGCCAATTCCTTGCTGATCTCAAAGCTACAGAATCGAGCAAGTTTATTTAGGATCTTATCGAATTCGAGAACTCGGAGCGTATGTTCGTTCATAAGAACGAAAAGCATAGCATAAATTGTGTCAAGGGGCGATCTGTAGACAAGGCAATAAGTAGCCAAGGCAATCGCTGCACCAGATGCTAAACTCCCTTATTTACTTGTTCCTTATCTACTTTGCTGGCCGGCATTTGTGAAGATTCTTGGTCAATGAGCCAACCCTGGCAGTTACAAGATTAAACAGACTTTGTCTTAGCACAAGCCATGAGGTACCATGCCCGTTATGAAATGTTTAGTGACCGGTTGTGCCGGATTTGTAGGATCTCATTTAAGTGATAGCTTGTTAATCCAAGGCCACGAAGTGCTGGGAATAGATTGCTTCACGCCCTATTACGACATTGACATCAAGCGCCGAAATCTGTCATCGTCCCTGAGTTCAGAACGCTTCCAATTCGTTGAAGGCGATCTCAGTGAACTCGAGCTGGCGCCACTGTTGGAGGACATCGAAGTCGTATTCCATATCGCAGGACAGCCAGGTGTGCGCAAGAGCTGGGGTGAAGAATTTGCTGCCTACACCTATAACAACGTGTTGGCGACCGAAAGGCTCTTGCACGCATGTGTAAAACAGCCAATCCAACAACTCGTATTTGCTGGCTCCTCATCGGTTTATGGGGATGCGCCGGAAATGCCGTGGCGTGAAAGCACCTGCCCCCAACCACGTTCTCCATATGCTATTACCAAGCTGGCGGCTGAACATCTTTGCAACAGTTACCGTCTCGACTTTGATGTTCCCACGACCGTTGTGCGTTATTTCACAGTGTACGGCCCCCGCCAGCGTCCCGATATGGCGTTTCACCGTTTCTTTCGGGCGATACTGGCAGGCAAATCGATCCTGCTCTATGGCAATGGCCTACAGACACGCGACTTCACTTTCGTCGAGGATATCGTCGAGGGAACTATCGCTGCCGGCATGACGCCCGAAGCTAAAGGTGGAGTTTACAACCTGGGTGGCGGCAGTCGCATCATCCTCAACGATCTCATCGATCTCATGCGCTCTGTTGTCGATCGTCCGATTATTATCGAGCAATTGGGAGAGCAAGCGGGCGATGTCCGGCATACGTGGGCGGACGCATCCCACTCTGCCCAAGTGCTTGGCTGGCGTCCAAAGGTTGCGTTGGCAGAGGGATTGACACGTGAATATGAATGGATGAGGCAGGTGATTGCAGGTGAAGAGGATGTGCGAAATGGATGACCTGCAAACCTATATCGATATTTTGAGCAATCCAGACGCTAGCACAGATGATCGTATCGCTGCCTGCCATGCCCTGGGACACATTGCAAGCGAAGGATCAGAGAAAACCTTGATCGAAACTTTGGTCGATCGTGATTTTGGCGTGCGCTGGGCGGCTGCCGAAGCGTTATGCCAGCATGGGCATACAGCGATCCTACCCTTGCTCAGGGAGTTGGAGACCCACCCTGCAGATCAACGCCTGTACGAGAATGCCCACCATATTTTGAAATTGGTTGGCGAACCTGCGCTACAGTCGATCATTCAGCCCGTTTTGAGTGCACTCGAAGAACCCGCCGGCAGCGAAATCACCGTTCCTCTCGCTGCTTTTAATGCATTGGGCGAACTCCGCCAGTATTCACCTTAGTACACTTCGGCGTAAGTGAGTCAACGGTTTCTACTGCGTTAGCCGGGTACGTGACTCGGCAGGATACCACTCAAACCCGCCGCATCTCGGATGCGGCTAGCGCTAGAAAAATGTCTGGGTATTTGCGCCTCGCTGTACTAGCTGGTAGGGCTATCCTTGATCTTCGGTTTCAGATTCCAGAACCTGATCCAGAATGATGACGACCTCGTCTCCTTCGAGAACGGCAAGGTCCTGACGCATACGTGCGTTGATCATGATAAAGTGTCTCCCATCGCCGGTAGGGAAGGCAGAACCATCATAGTCGCCACCATTGATCGTTCCCGTGACCTTGATCCGGGCACGCGAACGCAACTCACCACTCAAGTAGCGTGGGAATTCCACACAATAATAATTGCCCCGTCGTTTGATCGGTCCAATGAAGTGAATAGCTGCCATCACACCTGACTCCTTTCTCGAGAAAACACATTATCCATTGTGCTGTAATGATGATTGTATCCCGGCTAGGGCGATGTGACAAAAACCCAGGTATCGAATTGGGTGGGGTTAAATACGGTTCAATTGGCAGATAACATAGAGTGCACTGAAAAAAGCCCATTAACCACAAAGGACGCAAAGATCGCAGAGAAAAACATAGAGTTTCACGGAGAAAAGCGTGTCCAAACCCCACTCTTTTTGCTGTTGTCTCAGCCTTCACTGTTTGTTCAGACCTTTTTCAGGGGAGTCAACATACAGGCTTGAAAACCAAGTGTCGGTTGCTTCCTGCGAACACCATGATTGTAGCAAAGGATCAAGCCTTGATCAGGTCGATAGCCACTTTGCCAACGGTCGGTGGGTGTAAGATCATGTTTGTATAGGTAGCATTGGCCATGGGGCAGGCGCATTCCTTGTCGTAAATGCTGCGACGCATTGCCTTCATTTGTGGCCCAAACCAGATCGGAGCAAGATCATAGTTAGTCTCACGCAGATTACCCACCGGCTCAGCGCGGATGCAACATGTCCAGATATCTCCATTAGGACCTATCTGGGCACTGGCCCAACCGGCGTAACAATCGATGACTTGTGTCTGTTCGAAAAGCGTGCGTTTGGCAAGCTGATAGTAATGCGCCCGAAATCCTTGGGTGAAACGAGCAAATCCTTTTACAGGAGCACTGCGGGCTTGTTCGCTCAAAAAATCTGCGATGGGCGCGTAAACGGCCGGCTGAGGTGTGATCCCCCAGCCGACTGTATCCAATTCCACCCGTTCTTCGGCGACTTCGGTGATGTAGCTGTCGGGATTCAAGAACTGCAGACCTTCATAAATAGCTTTGAAGCGGTGTTGGTTGAAGCGACTGATGACGGTATGAACTGTAATGATCAGATTGCTATGCTTTTCTTTGAGTGCTTTCAGCCCCTGCCATGTTTCCATTGCCCGTTCCCAATTGCCGGGCACTCCGCGGATATCATCATGCTCTTCACCGACACCATCGAGGGAGAGGTTGATACCGATATCTGTCTCAGGGCATTCGTTGCAGATACGTTCAGTTTTTTCCAGGATGCGGCTGGTAAGCAAACCATTACTGGGAATGGTGATGTAGCTGGGTTGGCAATGCCGATAGCCTGAGATCACCATTTCCTCCAGGTCTTTACGTAAAAAAGGTTCGCCGCCGGTAAAAGTGAGGTATTCGACCCCTCTCCCCAGGTTGGCAAATACCTTGTCCCATTCTTCGATACTCATGTCATCATTAGGCTTGCGCCAGATATCGCAAGTGCGGCATTTGCTATTGCAGCGGAAGCTGATAGAAATGACTACTGAGAAGGGATACAACTCTGGCCAACCGAAGCGGCGGAAGGACCAGTAGGCGGGGATTTTGGGTGCGAGGGTAAGGAGGGACATGTCGGAAATCGGAGGTCGGGGGTCAGGCTGGTTTGATGCTGTTGAGCAATTTGATCAGGTTTGGACCATCAGCATAAGGCGGATAAATCCGATAGAGTACATTGCTTTGCTGTGACTGGCTCACATTCACTTTATGTCCGACCAGTACTAACGTGCGGTTCGAGTCATCGGCCTGATTAAAAACAGCGCTCAAGTTCTTGGCACGATGGCCGCTTCTGTCAAAGGGGATGACCCAATAACTGGATGTCAATCCTAAATGGTCAGCCAAAACAGCCTCGCAGCATTCATATTCTTCCTTAAAATGGTTGATGTATGTATCCTCACTCACAGGGTAGTGCGAGGCCGAATGATTGGCGATATCCCAACCATGATCACGTAGGATAGTGATGCCTCGGACACCGTCGAACAAGCGGAGAGCATCAGAGCGGTCGATAACTCGGCTAAAGCGGTTGTATACTTCGTCGATGGCCTTAAGGATGTCCAGGCTGAAATAATCCAGAACAAAATCCTTGACGATCATTTCGGTTTTGTATCCAAATTGACGTAGCTTACTGCGCAAAAAGCGCAGGCCATCGGTCTGGCTGAGATAGGCGAGTTTGAAACGCCAAAATAGCTCTTGTCTGAGCATGAACTTGCTATTGATCGACATGGCGGCCGTGATGTTGTAGCGTTGGAGGATGGGCAACGCGTATTTGCGGACCCCGGCCAAACCGTCGTCGAACCAGAAGCTGACCAGTGGTTCACTGATCGTAGCGGCGCGCCACTGGGCAGCGCCATCTGCGATGGTAACCAAACGCGCTTGTTGGGATAACGCCTGCACCTGCGAACGGAATACATCAGGTGGGAGGCTACCGCCGACGCCACGGGTGTAGACGCTATCTTCCCACGAGATGTCGTGATAGTTAAGGATATACCAACCGTTCTTCACCGTCGGATTCGCTCAGAACGCCCGTTGTCGGACCAATTCATCTGCCAGCCAACCTGCATCGAAGTCACGCTGGATGGGCGCAATGATGCCATCTAACTCCTTACCAAGGTGGGTTTCGCCGGTCTGGACGGGTTGGCGGAAGACTGCGACCTGTTTGTCGTTCACGATCTCTTGAACCGACTCGATCATAAGCTCGGTTCCCAGAGCGACGACGCGTAGGAAGACCGTTGCCACATCATCGCTTGGCATCAGGCAAGGGGTCGAGCGACGTAAGATCGGTCCGGCATCGGCTCCGGAGGTGGTGATATGAACGGTGCTGCTGACCCAGGCGAGTTTGCGGTGGTAAAGCGCCCAATGGGTGGTGTTGCTGCCTTTGAGCAAAGGTGAGTGCCCGGCGTGTTGGTTGATGGCGACGCCGCGAACGCTATCGAGTATGTGTTTTTTATACAGGGGGCCACCCAGAGTCAAAAAGAAATAGGGATCGAGTTTTTGAAGCGTTGCCAAAATCTCTGCATTATTGACGTTTGCAGGATGCACAGAGGTTGGTGCGACAACCGCATGCCCAGCCAGTTTGGCAACTTCTTCTGCAAAGAGCCTCTCTTCTGCAAATACCAGGGAGCGATAATAATCGGCAAGCAGGTCTCGTTTGGCCAGTGCGCGTAGGCGTCGGGCGCTTCGTTTTAGTGGATGCCCCTGCTCGACCTGCCGGGTGGGGTGTTTGGCTCCTGAATCGCGCGAGATTTGAGATGGGCTTGATTCTTCACTCGCGCACAGTGCTTGTTTCTCATCCAGTTCGAACCATCCTCCCACCCGTGATCCAAACACCTGCTGTATGCGTAGGGCAAACCGTTTGTGGCGCAGCCCCTTGCCCGTCACCAAAACAATGGTCGGGCGATCTGTCTCTGGGAGTTGGAGGATTTCAGGCGGGAGTTCCGGAGGAATCATGACGGCAACGCAGTCGAAGTTACTGGTCCAAAACAGATGCTTCGATCTCATGAATCAGAATGTCTAGATTTGGGTTTATGAAGCTAAGACCAGGTGCTGGAATGCGGTTACGTTTGATGTCTGGGGGTATATGTTTATGATGTGGGTATGCACTCGCTAGAGATGGATCGTTTGGGTATGGTTGGGAGTCATACCAATACAGACGGTCATCTCCACGAGTGACCCAATAACTGTATGATTGGATCTGTCCATGAGCGAAGTCGATTTCTTCCGATATGCCTAGCACGACATCCCCTTGAAAATGCACGAATCCTCGCACCTCACCCACCGTTCTACCAAGTCGAATGACAATCAACGTCGAGGTTTTTACGGACAAGAACCGTGATGGCAACTCGTAGATGAATTGTTCGTAAGCCTCTATCGACGGAAAAGGCATCTCATGCAGCAAGCGCTGGATTAGGAACTAAATGAATAGAAGTTTGGGGAGACTGTGCTCGTAGTGTTTCGATGAACTCACTGCTCATTTTTCGAAACATATCCTCTCGTATTCGTTGGATTTCGTAAAGGCCAGCCCAACGCGTAAAGTCAACGGTCGCTTCAAGGTCACTGTCATCCAGCAAACCCTGTTGGTAAAGTTGGTAGAACTCTGCAGAATGCAGGCCGTATTTCTTTTCGAAATCCAGTAGCCTGAGTTCGATAGCATGCAAATCTTCGATAATGTCGGAAAGTGTCATTGCTCTGATAGCCTCAATAGGGTTACGGACATTATAACATAGGCCCTAAGCAACCTGTGGTGTCTGCGCGACATCAGCCGTCTGATCGTCAGAACCGATAAAGAAGCGGCGAGCATTGGCAACGGTAGCGGGCAGATCCATCCAGAAATCCTTTTTAGACACCTTTTCCCATACGCGTCGTGGGCGGTAGAGATAGAAGCGGCGGTAGGCCTCGCGCCACTTCTTCACTACCAGGTCGGGGTCGTATTGGCCGTCATTGATGGTGAAGCGCGCTTTTTGGTCATGGATGGCCAGATCGCCCCAGTCGTTAGCAAAGACGTTTCCTTCTTCCTGGATCATATCCCACATTTTAGTGCCGGGGAAGGGCCCTGCCAGCATGAAGTTTGCCAAATCAGGGTCTAGCTCCAGCGCCAGTTGGATGGTCGCCTCCATGGTCTCTTCGTTGTCTTTGGGCATACCAAAGATGAAGAAGCCCATGGTCTGCAAGTCGGCGGCTTTGGCCCAGCGGAAAGCATTGCGCACCATGTCCAGGGTCTGGCCCTTGCGGATGATGTTGCGCAGCATCCAGGGATCGCCATTTTCTACACCGAAGCCCACACGTTTAGCGCCACCCGCCTTCATGAGGTGGAATAGTTCGGGATCGGCGTGGTTGACTTTCATGCCGTGCACGGTGGTCCACTCAACCGCGTTGAGATTGTCTGCTACCAATCTGCGGCACAGTTCCTTGGCCCGCGGCAATTTCAGATTCCAGATATCGTCGGTCACACCGATTTCGGTGGCATGCAGGTCCTGGACGAGCCAGCGCCATTCGGCGATCACATTATCAACGCTGCGCGCACGCCAGGTATCGCCGGTGACAGGCTTGGAGCAAAAGGTGCATTTGTAGGGACAACCGCGGCTGGTGAGGATGGTAAAGGAGCGAGCGTGGGAGTCCAGGCCATCGGTCAGAGGTTGTAAGTTGGTATAATGGTCGATTTTGAATAGATCGTGCGCAGGGAAAGGCAGAGAATCGAGATCTTCGATGATGGGCGAGATAGGTGAAACGAATATCTCGCCATTACGGCGGTAGTTTAGTCCGGGAATTTCCCGATCTTCGGGTGTCTCTCCTTTTTCCAGCGCCTCCACGAATTCGACAATTCCGTGTTCGGCTTCACCCTTGAAGGTGTAGTCCACATAAGGATATTCGGGCCCCAACGACTCTGCAGGCATGATCGTGAGGTGTGGACCACCGAGCAGGGTGGTCAATCCCCGCCCTTTGGCAATCTCCGCCATTTCCCAGGCGTCGGGAATCAGGGGGGTGGTGGCGGTGATGCCGATTAATTCGTAAGGTTTACCGGCCCGTTGTGCCTGATCGATAAAGGCAGTGACCGGTTCGTCTTCGATAGCGGCATCGTAGATCAAAACATCATGGCCGGCATCGCGCAAGACAGCTGCCAGATAGCCGAGTCCTAATGGGATATGTTTTCGCGAGGACCAGACTTTGGCCTCGGGACTTGCCAGGATAACGCGCATGTGGGTCGAGGGAATGGGTGAGTGGGGACTAAGAACAGGATAACTTGCCAAATAGCTTGTTGAAATGGTGGCAGGGTTGTGTGAGTTAAAACACTCTCAGTCCTTAGAAAGTCGTATGCAAAGATAATCGCGCACTGGTGGGATTATAGGAGGGGGGTACGAGGGTGTCAAATTTTTATGAAGAAGGTGATAAAAATTATGGGCTTAGGCAGAAGATATCCAACGCACCGCTGGACATGGGCAAACAACAGGTGGAACGGCTGCGACGCAACCGCCTGGGTTTACTTTCTGCTAATTGTTGCGCTACCTGTTACATGCTATACTTTGTCAAGACTTGGTTCCGGAGAAAATGATGAGTCGCATTCATTGGCAAGAGCATATCTCGGTCGTTCCGGACCTGCATCATGGCGAACCCTGCATAAAAGGCACCCGCATTCAGGTGGCGACGATTGTCGGTAGCTTTGCGGGTGAGATGTCAACTGACGAGATTCGATCCGTATATCCACAACTCAGTTCAACGGATATCTTGGCGGCGTTGGCATACGCAGCCGATGTGCTGTGCAAGGACAAGGGCCTATGCAGCGACCGGGATTGGGCGTTTCGGGAAGAGCTATAAGCCATGCCAAAACGTAGGAGGGTGCGCGATTCGGCCCGTGGCGAAGTCCTTATTGCCATCATGAAAGACAAGAAGGATTTTGCGATTCTGCGTGAACAAGGCTGGTATCGCATCCCCGTGCGGAATGCGCCCAGGCGCTGGCCGCCGCAATGGCTGGCTTTTTACCAAACCAAAATATTCGAAGAAGAAGCCTATGCGGTGCGTTATTACGGACGCGTACGTTCCATCCGCAAGGTACGCAGGAACGAACTATTCCCGAACGAATTGTCCAGCCCTAATTCAGGCAAGCAGTATTACAAGATTCAATTAGAATCGTTGAGAACGTTGGCCGAACCCATCGTCAGTCCCCGATGGCGGCGAATCATTTTTATTCCCACCACCTGGCCTAAATTCCGCCGAGCAAGATGGATCAATGACCTATTCGATGAAAGTCCGCTGGAGGATTTGCTCTGGGAGGAATTGAAACGCCTAGACATCCCCGCCGAGCGGCAATGGGCAGCACCGGTAGGCAAGCAATTCTATCGTCTCGATTTCGCTATCTTCTGCAACAACGGCGATATCGATGTGGAAACCGATGGTGATAGCTATCACATCGGCGTCGAACCAGCGGCCAAAGACCGGCGGCGAGAAAACAACCTGACAACGGCCGGTTGGAAAACGTTACGTTTTAATGGGGCCGAGTTACGCGAGCGGATGGCTGAGTACTGCGTTCCAAAGATTGCGGGTACCATCAATCGGTTGGAAGGATTACGCGATGACAATGAAGAAGCCCCACGTGTCTTTTCCTCTATTTCAGGGCAATCTGTTCAACAATTGTCACTATT